>CAZBUC010000173.1:0-5434 GCA_964494965.1 uncultured Maribrevibacterium sp. | reverse complement strand
TTTTTACCGGTTACCAAGGCGACTTCGCATTTGATCTTGTTGCCTTTCCAGTACAGTGCCATGGCCGCACAGGTTTTGCCTTTTTGCTCGGTGACTTGAATAATACGCTCGAGTTCTTTGCGATTTAGTAAGAGTTTGCGTTGACGCATGGGCTCACAAACAACGTGCGTAGAGGCACTCAGCAGTGGCGTAATACGCGCACCGACGAGCCACGCTTCGTTCTGGTGAATGATGACAAATGCATCGACTAATTGGGCTTTACCTTCGCGTAAACTTTTGACTTCCCAACCAGATAACACAAGTCCTGCTTCGAACTTCTGGTCAACAAAGTAGTCATATTTTGCACGTTTATTAAGCGCGATGGTGCCTGTACTGCTGGATTTTTTCTTTACTTTACTCATAGTTGGAAATTATACGGTCGATAGCGGCAAAAACCTATGCTTTTCTTGAGGTATGTGCCGTAATGTAAGAAAATTCACACCTGAAAATCAAATTAATCTGGTTAGATGTTGTATGCGTTGCAGATGTTCGTGTTTTGTATCTATCCTTTAAAATACTGATATTGTATTTAGAGCCTAAATTTATGCCTGAAAGTCGTTGTTTACAAGGTATCTGGTCAAGCCCATGGATATTTATTTTTGCGGCCAGCGGGGCTGCTGTGGGTTTGGGCAATATTTGGAAGTTTCCTTATGTGCTTGGGCAGAATGGCGGTGGGGCGTTTTTAATCATCTATTGTTTGTGCCTTATATTGGTTGGTTTGCCGGTATTAATGGCAGAAGTGGCGCTAGGGCGAACGGTGCGCTCTAATCCTATTGATACAGTCAATGATTTAAGTGAAAGGCATATTGTGCATCCTATGTGGGTGCTTGTTCCTTGGTTGGCAGGTATAACAGGTTTTCTCATTTTAACGTTTTACAGTGTGATCGCGGGTTGGGCGATGGCATACTTGGAGCGTGCGGTTACCGGTAGTTTTAACGAAATCTCGCAAGTCGGGGCGCTGGATATGTTTAACGCCTTGTTGGCGTCACCTACTGAAATGTTGTTGTGGCATTCTGTTTTTATGGGGCTTGTGGTTATCTCCGTTGGGCAAGATGTCACACGAGGTTTGTCTGCCATCGTTAAAGTTCTGCTCCCTGCTTTAATCGTTACCTTGTTGTTGTTAGCGTCTTATTCCATGGTAATTGGCAATGCTCGGGAAGCCTTTGACTTTATGTTTCGTTGGTCTTGGCAAGATGTCACCTTTGATGTGTTTTTGGCGGCAATAGGGTTGGCACTGTTTAGTTTAAGTGTCGGCATGGGAGCGATGTTTGCCTATGGTGCTTACATGAGCAAACGCATGTCGATTGCTCGAGCATGTAGCATAGTGGTGACCGCTGATTTAATCGTGGCTATTCTTGCTGGATTGGTGATTTTTCCGTTGGTGTTTGCAACGCAAATAGATGTCGAAGCCGGTCCCAGTTTGACCTTTGTGTCCTTGCCCATTATTTTTGGCGGCTTACTGGGTGGGCAGGTGTTTGCTGGGGTATTCTTTTTGCTGTTAGTGGTTGCAGCGCTGACCTCAGCCATCCCCATGTTAGAGTTGTTTGTGGCTTGGTTGCATGAAAGGTTTTATATTGCTCGGTTTAAAGCAGCCTTACTGACAGGGGGAGCGGCTTGGTTAATTGGTGTTGCTGTACTCTTGTCGTTTAATAGTTGGGATATGGCGCTGATCTTTGGGCTGAATGTGTTTGAGCTTTTGGATGGTTTGACGTCACTCATTTTATTGCCGCTTGGTGCCATTCTGTTGTCTATTTTAGTAGCATGGGTTGTCCCACGCTCTATGTTGCAGAATGAAATGATCACGAAACAAAGTAATCATTTTCAATGGTGGTACACCACATTGAAATACATCAGTATTCCGGCAATGATAGTGATTACTCTTGCTGGCTGGATAGGAGTGTAGTTTGAGTCATATAGAGCGGTTTGCTCATGTTAATTACAGTTGTGAACAGATGTTTGCTTTGGTCAATGATATTGATGGGTATCCTGAGTTTTTACCGGGATGTTTAGGAGCATCATTGATTTCAAGAACGCCCACCGAGATTGTGGCGTCATTAGAAGTAGGCAAGGGGCCTGTGCGTCAGTCCTTTACAACAAAGAATTTTCTGGAAGAGTGCCATCGTATTGAAATGACCTTGGTAAAGGGGCCTTTCAAGAGTCTGCATGGCGTGTGGACCTTCACCGAGACGTCACCAACCAGTTGTAAAATCATGTTGAATATTCGTTTTGAGCTAAGTGGCATGCTGAAATTTGCTTTTGGCGGTGTGTTTAGTCAAATTGCGAACACCATGGTGGATTCTTTTAGTAAGCGTGCCAAAGTGGTTTACGGTGAATAATATGAGAGTAGAAGTAGCTTATGCGCTGCCGGAAAAGCAGAAAATTATTGCGTTAGAGGTAGAAGAGAGTTGTACAGTCCGAGAGGCGGTGCGTCGTTCTAATATCAACGTGTTTTTTCCAGATGTCGACGTAGAAACGGTCAAAGTGGGGATTTTTGGTAAAGCTGTTCGCAATGCGGAAGAACAAATCTTAAAAGAAGGTGAGCGAGTGGAATTGTATCGCGAACTGAAGGTTGACCCTAAGCAAGCTAGAGCCAACCGTGCAGCGAAAACATCTAAAGGTTAGTTGTTTTTGATTTGTGTTAAAGTACCGTTATTGAAAATGAGTACGAGATCCTCCACCTCACTTTGTTTGGTGTCGGCGTCAGCGTAACGAGAGGTGTACATATAATGCCACTCATTTGGCTTAAATGTATCCCTTAGCAACGGAGTGCCTAGCAAAAAAGTGACCTGAGATTCAGACATGCCAATTTGCAGCTGTGATCTTTTTTCCTCCGTTATCAGGTTTCCTTGTGTTACTGGAACCTTGTAGGGGGGCGGAAACAAACCGCAAGCGCTCAAAGAAAGCGCAGCGAATAGTACTAAAACTGATTTTTTCATTTGTATTATCCTTACTCTGGTGTGCTAATGATAAAGTAATTATCAACAAGATCGAATAGAGAATGACTCATGACTAGCGAAAATCAAGAGCTAAAGAAAGCGGGACTTAAGGTAACCTTACCTAGAGTGAAAATTTTACAAATTCTTGAAGGTGCAGGCGATCGTCACATGAGTGCAGATGACGTCTATCGTACACTGCTCGATCAAGGTGAAGATGTCGGCCTAGCCACCGTGTATCGAGTGCTTACTCAGTTTGAAACGGCCGGTCTGGTAGAGCGCCATCATTTTGAGGCAGGCACGGCAGTATTTGAACTGGCTCGAGGTGATCACCATGACCACATGATCTGTTTGGATAGTGGTAAGGTCATTGAATTCGTTGATCCTATTATTGAAAAGCGTCAGCGTGAAATCGCAGATGAGCATGGTTTTGAAATTGAAGATCACAGCTTGATCATCTACGTGCGCCCAAAAAAGAAATAATGTTGGGTGCCGGATAGCTCACGGCAGCAAAGGTTTAAAAAAGGGGTTAAACCGCGAGTTTAACCCCTTTTTGTTTATTGCAGTTGCACATTTCCTAACATTTCTTGTGCGTGAGCAAGGGTCTGATCGGTTAATTCTAATCCGCCTAGCAAGCGGGCAATTTCATGTGTTCTGTCTTGATCTTTAAGTAGTTCGACCTGTGACGATGTCGCGTCATGTTCTACACGCTTGCTAACACGCAGGTGCTGATTTCCTTGTGCGGCGACCTGAGCCAAGTGTGTCACGCAGAAAACTTGTCCGCGTTTACCAACAGAACGCAACATGCGACCGACGACTTCGGCGATGCCGCCACTAATACCGACGTCCACTTCATCAAAAACTAAGGTTGGAATGATGGAGGTATGCGCGGTAACCACTTGAATGCCTAAACTAATTCGTGACAACTCACCACCCGAAGCCACTTTGCGTAGCGGTTGTGCTGGTTGGCCTGGGTTAGACGCTATCATGTACTCGATGTCCTCAAAACCATTGGCTGACACCTGATTGAGTGGTTGGCACTGAATGAAAAAGCGCGCATGGGGCATACCCAAACCATGAATTTGTTCTTCGACTTTTTGAGCAAGTTCGTCTTTGGCGATAATGCGTTTTTCCGTCAAGGTCGTAGCCAGTGCGGTTAGGCTTTCATAGGCTTGTTCTTCCTTTTCTTTTAAAGATTCAATGCCTTCTTCTTGGCCTTGCAGGCTATTCAGTTCTGCTTCGACACTTTCGCGTAAAAACAGTAAGCCTTCTGGCAGAGTTCGATGCTTGCGCGCCGTATCGTAAATATCGGATAAGCGTTGTTCTACATCGGACAGACGCTGTGGATTTTGCTCTAGGGTGTCCTGATAATGGTGAAGGCTGTCCGCGGCTTCTTGAGCCTGGATAAGCGCAACGTTCATCATTTCTAAGGCATTTTCTAATTCTTTGGTTGCTGGGCGAATTTGGCTGGCACTGTTAATGGCTTGATGCAATAAAGAGCATACATTGCCTTCATCACTGTCGATGAGAATGCCGCTGGCTTGGTAAGCTTTAAACTGAGAATCGGCGATATTAGACAAAAAAGCTTGTTCGTTTTCTAACTCTTCGATTTCACCTTCTTTTAAGTCAAGTTGCTGCAGCTCTTGGGCTTGATATGACAATAATTGAATTTTAGCGTCTTGCTCCGAGGAGCGATTGAGTTGTGCGTTTAACGCTTCTTTGAGTTGACGCCAAACAGCGTACTGCTGACTGACTTTTTTGCTCAAATCGGTCAGTTGGCCGTATTCGTCCAACTGTTGTCTTTGGGCGTTCTTTTTCAGTAGGGACTGATGTTCGTGTTGTCCGTGGATATCCACCAACTGGCTGCCGACGTCTTTCAGATCGTTTAACGTGCAAGGCCGACCATTAATGTAGGCTTTAGAGCGACCTTCTTTGCTGACAACGCGACGTAAAATACAATGCTGGTCACGCTCTAGATCTCGCTCTTCTAGCCACTTTTGTACATGCGGGTACGCCTGAATGTCAAAGCTGGCACTGATATCGGCTTTTTTTTCCCCATGTCTGACCACCGCTGCATCGGTGCGATCCCCCAAACAGAGTGACAGGGCATCCACCATGATGGATTTACCGGCACCGGTTTCACCAGAAATGACCGTCATGCCTGTTTTGAACTCTAATTCAAGAGACTCGACAATGGCGAAATTGGAAATAGCGATGCTGGTCAGCATAGAAGACTCCGAAAAGGATAATATTTATATGGTTATTTATACAGTACTTGGTTGTTTTTTGACAAGCCCTGTTCAGTGAATTTATTCCCATAAATTTAATGCGGCTTTAGTGTTGAAAGGCGTAAACCTGTCCCCATATAACAGGCACAGACAAAAAAATGTTTCTGTCATTTGGAGTTGAAGAATGAGTGAGCAGCAAAAAAATCCTAATCTAGACGCGGAGCAAGTTTTGAA
>CAZBUC010000172.1:4696-5457 GCA_964494965.1 uncultured Maribrevibacterium sp. | reverse complement strand
GTTTAAAAAACCTATATACCCATGGTTATCCACATGTTTTGTGTATAGTTTTTTTGTCAATGAATACCCAGAAAATAGCAAAAAAAAAGCGGGCCTAGGCCCGCTTTTTATTCATTCTCAAAAAACCAAACTTATACTAAAAACTTAGTTTTGGTTTTCTAACTGAGCTTTGATCAAATCACCGATAGTGGTAGGACCTGTCGCTTCAGCTTGCTGCTTCTCAGAATGAGATTTGATAGCTGCTTTTTCTTCAGTTGCGTCTTTCTGCTTGATAGAGATAGCAATAGTGCGAGCTTTACGATCCACATTAATGATCGCAGCTTCTACTTTATCACCCTCTTTCAATGCAGTAGTGGCATCTTCAACACGCTCACGGCTGATTTCAGACACTTTCAACGTTGCTTCAACGCCTTCAGAAAGAACAACAATCGCACCTTTTGCATCAACAGAAGATACTGTGCCGTTTACAACCGCACCTTTGTCATTTTCTGCAACGTAAGCAAGGAATGGGTCTTCTTCAAGCTGTTTAACGCCCAAAGAGATACGCTCACGCTCAGCATCAATAGACAAAACAACGGTTTCTAGCATATCGCCTTTCTTGTACTGACGAACCGCTTCTTCACCAGCTTCATCCCAAGATAGGTCAGAAAGGTGAACAAGACCGTCAATACCGCCGTCAAGACCAATGAACACACCAAAGTCAGTAATAGACTTAATTGCGCCAGAGATTTTGTCGCCCTTATTGAAAGAAGTAGCAAACT
>CAZBUC010000172.1:0-4686 GCA_964494965.1 uncultured Maribrevibacterium sp. | reverse complement strand
CCATGGGTTCATAGTGCACTGCTTGATACCCAAAGAAATACGACGACGCTCTTCATCAATGTCAAGAACCATAACTTCAACTTCATCACCAATCTGAACAACTTTAGATGGGTGAATGTTTTTGTTAGTCCAATCCATTTCAGAAACGTGTACTAGACCTTCAACGCCTTCTTCAAGTTCAGCGAAGCAGCCGTAATCAGTCAAGTTAGTCACTTTAGCCGTTACTTTCGTGTTTTCTGGGTAACGAGCTTTAATTGCTACCCATGGATCTTCACCCAACTGCTTAAGACCTAGAGACACACGGTTACGCTCGCGGTCAAACTTAAGAACTTTAACATCGATCTCATCGCCAACAGCAATGATTTCACTTGGGTGCTTAATACGCTTCCAAGCCATGTCAGTGATGTGTAGAAGACCATCAACACCACCAAGATCAACGAAAGCACCGTAGTCAGTAAGGTTCTTAACGATACCTTTAACTTCTTGACCCTCTTCAAGAGAAGCAAGCAATGTTTCGCGTTCAGCGCTGTTAGTCGCTTCCATAACGGCACGACGAGATACAACAACGTTGTTACGTTTTTGATCAAGCTTGATAAGTTTGAACTCTAGATCAACACCTTCCAAATGAGACGTATCACGGATTGGGCGAACATCTACCAAAGAACCTGGCAAGAAGGCACGGATATTTGCGATATCAACTGTGAAGCCACCTTTGACTTTACCGTTGATAACACCGTGAATGATGGCATTTTCTTCGTATGCTTTTTCAAGAACAGACCAAGTTTCTGCACGTTTCGCTTTTTCACGAGACAATTTAGTCTCACCGAAACCATCTTCAACAGCATCAAGAGCAACTTTAACTTCGTCACCGATTTTAACGTTGAACTCACCACTATCCGTTAGGAACTGAGAACGAGGAATTACGCCTTCAGATTTAAGACCTGCATGAACAGTTACCCACTCGCTGTCGATATCAACAACAATACCAGTAACAATTGAGCCTGGCGCCATTTCGACGGTTAACAGGCTTTCTTCAAACAGTTCTGCGAAGCTTTGAGTCATTGTATTTCCTATATAATCGGTTTGGAGAACCAAACCTTTATCCACATCGCCAGCGAATGTGGGTCAATTTTTTTGAATGATGCGATAAAGGCTTGCTGGCACCCTTACCGACTTGGATAACATTTGATCTATTGTAGCACATTTACAACACAGTAAAGAACAGATTATACAAGACCAGCTTTCACTGTTTCATCAAAAATAATCTCGACAACCTGTTCAATCGTTAAATCTGTACTGTCAATCACTAAAGCGCCTGCAGCAGGTACAAGAGGAGCGATTTCTCTGTTAGCATCTCGCTCATCTCGTTCTTTAATGGTTTCTACAAGTTCTTCAAGATTAACAGTTTCGCCTTTTTCCTGCAATTGCATTAGACGTCGCTGGGCACGCTCTTCCGCAGAGGCTGTTAAAAATACTTTAATAGGAGCAGAAGGGAAAACCACCGTCCCCATATCTCGTCCGTCAGCCACTAGCCCTGGAGATTGCGAAAATGCGCGCTGGCGAGATAACAAGCCATCACGCACCTCAGGAATGGCTGCTAACTTAGAAGCATGGTTGCCAATTTCTTCTGTTCGGATCGCTTGTGTTACAACCTCACCTTCTAAAATGATTTCAACGTGCCCATCAGCAGACTGTTTGAACTGAATATCCAAATGCTCCGCTAACACTTTTAACGTTTCAACGTCGTCCGTCGACATACCATGGTGTGATACAGCAAGAGCAAGAAGTCGATACAAGGCCCCACTATCCAGTATGTGCCATCCCAATTTTTCTGCTACCAATTGACTGACCGTACCCTTTCCAGCACCACTCGGACCATCAATCGTAATAACAGGGCCTTGGTTCATCATAACTATTCCTCTTAAAAACTATTTTGTTACCAAGCAATGAAAACCTAATTGCCTAGTCACACTTTCTAACTCATTAAATTCTTCTAATAATTTCTGACAATCATTAACCTTAACCACTTGCTGACTTCGAGCACCAATCGCCAATAACGCGAGTGCGAGTTTATCATCGCCAGCACAGTCTAACTCGCCGCCAACAGGAACACTGCCAACAATAACCAGTTCGCCATTCTCCACTCGACAGGCAACACCCATCTGTTTTAAAGCATCAACTAAAGCCAGCACTCTGTCCTCGTATTGATAGGGCAAAGTACTGATGCCTTGTAAACGACTCTCACCTTTTGCATAAGCCGCAGCAACACACAACAGAGGCAGCTCATCACGAAACCGATAACTTTGCTCACTTGTCAGCGAAAATGCCTTCAATTCAGCAAAGCATGCCTGTACATTCCCCTCGTATAAACCAGGTTCACTTTTGGCTGGAAGGGTAATCTCCGCGCCAATCGACTGCAAAAATGATAGCAAAGCAAAGGTATCCGAATCCAAACCGGCGTTACGAATCACTAAGTCAGAGCCCGGCAACAAGGTTGCCAGCAGCACCAACCAAATTGTTTCATGCTCATCCCCAGATAAAATAATATCTGAACCAACTAAAGGTGATAAGGGTAACTCAAAACCCTCACTGTCACTCTTTACATCCAAGCAAAAATGTCGCAACAGCACTTCACAGTGAGACAAGGTTTGACCATCAAGCTTAATCGTACTGAACTCAGGAGAATACAAAGCCGCCAAGAAAGCCGCCATACGCAATCGCTCAGAACCGGATCGCATTTCAAAATACAAATTCGTCGGTGACTTAGTATGTAAAGTGGCGGGCAAACAATCTGCCACCTCAGACACAATCTCGACCCCCATTTTACGAACCAGAGAAAACAAATCACTCATAGGTCTTTGCTGCAAAACATCATCGGCTGTTATCGACACAGAAAAAGTCTGCCCCGCCAACACTGGCAATAACAAATATAAACTCTCTCTTGACTGATGCACATTAATCGGCGCAATGGGCGCCTTTAAACCACGACGACCTACACCATGAACGCGCAACTGATCAGCCGCAACCTCTTCAATAACAACCCCCATATCACGAAAAGCTTGCGTCGTAATGCGCACATCCCCCGTCAAGTCAATGTTCTTTATCTCACTAACACCCTCTGACAGCGCCGCAATAGTAATCACTTTATGTGACAAAGACTTGTCACCTAACAAAGAAACTTCACCTTTTACAACCGAGGCGGGCAATACAGAAACAGACACTGGTCGAACCTCTTTCTGCCCCCCCATTGTCCGTTGCTCTAACAGGCGCAAAAAGTGATCTCGAGCAGACTTTGCTCTGGTAAAGACACCAAACATGCTCGCCCCGTCTCCTTGCTCTATCGCTGTGCGCATGTCAGCTAGACGGTCGGTAAAATGATCCAGTGTCGATAAGGTAGCTTCCTTATTGGCAAGAAATACATCTCTCCACATGACCGGATCACTCGATGCAATTCGTGTAAAGTCACGAAAGCCACCGGCGGCAAATCGGAAAATATCTTGGCTTCGGTCACCATTCGCCAGTGCATCCACCAGAGTGTATGCAAGTAAATGCGGCAAATGACTAGAAGAAGCAAGCACATGATCATGATGCTCAACATCCATACTCACCACATCCGCACCCACTGCACGCCATAGACGATGCAATCGATCAAGCAAGACCGGACTACTGTCAGGCAACGGCGTCACAATCGCCATGTGTTTTTCAAATAATTTTGAATTGGATGCCAATACACCGCTTTTCTCTGCACCAGCGATTGGATGGCCGGGTATAAAGTTGGTCGGCATATAACCAAAAACGCGCTGTGCAGCAGCAACTACACTGGCTTTTGTCGAGCCCACATCCGTAATGAGCGTATGACTTGAAAGCAAAGGTTTAAGATCATGTAAAACCGATTCCATCGCCCTCACCGGCGTCGCCAACACGATCACATCCATCTTTGATACACAGTCGAGCGTCAATTCACCGTGAAAATCAATCACTCCGGTAGACACTCCCAGGGTTAATTCACTCTCTCTTCTATCAACGCCATACAAGGTCGCCAGACCGCGCTCTTTTAAGGCTTTGGCAAAGGAACCACCAATCATGCCAAGACCAATAATCATGACATTACCAAACTTCATCTTCCCCGAAGGCGTCAAATCATCAGACATCTAAAACCCATCTCTCACTTATCAAGACACTATCGCGTCAGTTTTTACAACACAGCAACAGGGTAAGAACCCAACACTCTGACCTCTGACGCGCGCGCTCGTAGCTCTTCGATTACCGCCTGACATTCGCTGTCTAAGAAATGCCCAACAAAGTCAATGTAGAAAATATAACCCCAACGACTTACTAACGATGGGCGAGTCTCTAAACGCGTCATATCGACGCCATGACGTTCAAATGCTTCAAGCAAACGATACAAAGCGCCTGGCTCATTCTTTGCGCTAATGAGTAGTGATGTCTTGTCTTTGCCGCTTGGGGGCACATCTTCATTGCCAACAATTAAAAATCGCGTTGTATTATCCGGTCTATCTTCAATATTGGCTGATACTTTTGAAAGTCCATACAACTCACAAGCCACTTCACCGGCAATCGCAGCAATCGCTCGACCGCTTCGGCCAGCGTCAGCAACAAGTCGAGCAGCCTCTGCGTTAGAACTGACCGCAACACGCTCAACGTGAGGCCAATATCTATCTAACC
>CAZBUC010000171.1:0-5503 GCA_964494965.1 uncultured Maribrevibacterium sp. | reverse complement strand
GCTCGCACTTTGCCGCTATGCCGTGTATTCAAGGACACGCTTTTCCTAACTGGCAGATTTTCAAAAACGGGGTTGAATGGTGGAACCCTCAAAAACAGCACTATCGCCACAACAATCTGCTCAGTCAAAATCACATAACCACACTTTTAGATTCATTCAGAACTCACAAGGTCACACCGTATATTTTTTGTCTTGAAGAAGATGGCACGCACCGTGTGTATCATTCTGCTTCACAAGGCGGCTCTGACGATCGAATTGCCAAAGAACTGGGGAGCCATGAAAACATGAGCCTTCACCCCTTAGATGAGCTGTCTCACACGGCAAGAATCACTAACATCAGTGCCATGGGCCACCCAGAGATTATTAAAAACATTATTAAAGACGCCCATGGTCATGATCATTTAACGGCTTACTCTGGTGGTGGCATCTATGACCCTAATGCCTTCTGGTTAGACATTCATCACAGCAATGTCAATAAAGGAGCGGCACTGGCGGAACTAAAAGCAGAAGTTGGTGCCAAAACAATACTGGCGTTTGGTGATGGGGATAACGACTTATCCATGTTTGATGTCGCTGACGAAGCCTTTGCTACGGAAAACGCCGCTGAACACGTGAAACAAGCCGCCAGTCACTTAGTCGGTCATCATGATGAAGATGGCGTCGCTAAGTATTTAAGGAAAAGATACGACCTTTGATGAAATAGTGAACTTCTATCAGCTGATTTTACGTAAGTAACTAAACCACTTACACGGAGATGATCTAGCTCAGAAAAGACATCTATTGAACCAAAAAGCACCACAAATCGCTTTACCCTGTCACCATAATGCACCATGATGATGGTATGACAAATCAGTTTGGAGAATGACTATGTTAGTATTATTTATTGTTACCCTTGCAGCGATTGCTTGTTTGTTTGTCACCATCCAAAAACAGGCTATGCAACCTAAAGTGAAGTTGCAACCGATCAAGATTGAGCAAGAAGAGGCTCGTCGTCGCATTAACCGTCGCATTCGTTAATTGCCTGTCAATCGATAAAAACCAAGTTTTGTTTTACAAAGCTTGGTTTTTTTATGTCTTAATTCCGTACTCTTTCAATTTGTTTGCAATCGCACTGTGGCTCATACCAACGGCTTTTGCCAAACGCCTTGTGCTTGGAAAACGTGGATACAATTGTTTCAGCAACCTAGCTTCCCAGTATTTTGTGGTCGCTTCTAGAGAACCATTTAGCAAGGTTATATCCATACTATTCTCCCTGTCTGGTAGTGAAATGTCATTTTCGGACCATTCTGCACCATTAGACAGCAAGTTCTGCAGACACATATTATGTAACTCTTTAAGATTTCCGGGCCAATCGTATAACCCCAGCTTTACCAAGGCACCTTTAGAAATAACAGGCGCAGGCTGGCGATAACGCTCAGCTAAAACAGCCACACGTTGCTGCACTAAACCCTCCAAGTCCTCTTTTCGATTCCGCAATGGCGGAACTGAGATCACTAATTTCGCCATGGAAAAATACAAGGCTTTATTTAATAGGGTGCCGCTGGCTAACTGGCTTTGGCTCAATGAAGACACAGCAATCAATCTCATATTGGGTTGCCGAACAAGCCAGCTTACCATCTCAGCTTGTGCCCTCTCGTCCAAGCATTCAATGTCTTCAATCACCCACCATCCGGATTGATGCTCCATCTCAGCAAAAACCTGAGGCGTAACTTCACTAGCGTGGCAACGTCGCTGTTGCGCGTCGCGATCTCCTTGTCGCTTGTACCAATATTGAAATAGAGCGTCGATCAAGTCTCGCTTACCTGTGCCCACTTCCCCTTGTACCAACATGGGCACGGATACCTCAGCAAAGGCTTTGGCCTGATGCAAGGTGTTTCTCATCGCCGTGCTTTTGATCAATACAGGGTCAAAATAAGCCTCAAAGGGGTTATCTGCGTCTGGGGCTTGTTTTAAACGCTCAGCCTGTCGATCTAAACGAGCTTTGGATTTCACATAAATTACCGTACCAGCAGGAATGGATACGCCATCCTCATCGCAAACATAAATGGGTTTCATCTCTAGCAGCAAGGGCTTATCACGAATCTGTATTCGTTTTGTCACGCCATCTTGAGGGTTTGACCACATGTCTTTTGAGAAATGAAGATCTTTGATGCATTGTTGCAAAGGTTTGTGTAACAGCGCCGATATTGGCATTCTTAAATCTTCTGCGGCCAACTCTGTCACCATGGTAATGCAACCTTTTAAATCGACAGAAATCACCCCATCGGGCAACGCCTCTAATAAGGTGTACAAGGCGTTATGCTCTCGTTCAGACGGAGTGAACATCACCGTTTTAACATCTTCAACACTGTCTAAACGGCGTATATCGGCCAATAACCGCTGCAGTTTAGGAAACGGAATATCTGAAAAACCACAATAAAGACAACGGCGCTTGGTATCCACCTCGACCAAGCGCATATCTATTTGATAAGGAATAAAAAGATCAAGGGCTTCGCGCACCATGCCAATTCTATCTTCACACTGTATTTCTAGTCTCATGGTCTTTCTGTCTCTTCAAAGCAAAACCCTAGAGTACCCTTCAACTTGCCCGCTTCTCTTTCGAGCTTAATAACAATAAGTTTTGCTGCGGAGCAAAGGTTTCGTACAAAGGCAATACCGCCGCGCCTAATACCCCGGCCGTATGACCTGTCTGCGCAATGCGTATTTCAGGCAAGGACAACATGCTGTGGGATTGTAAAGTGCGTCCGACGCAATGAATAAAAGCGTTTAAGACGCGTGTTGGCAAGCGACCACCAATAAGAATCGCCCCTGGGTCATACAAGGCAATCACAGATGCCAAAGCGGGCGTCACTTCTAACGCGACTTCATAGCTCCATTGCTCAATAATGTCATCGTATTGATCTTGGTTCCAAGCATCGCTCGTTGTGGGCCACTCGATCCGCTTTTCCATAAAGTAACGCCGCAAAGAGGATAAAGATAAGGCTTCTAAGATCCATTGCCCGTGCTTACCCGTCGCCGAGGGGATCAAACCAAAACTGCCTGCATTGCCATTTGCGCCAGAATAACACTCGCCGTTGGCAACAAAACTACCACCACACGCCGTACTGATAAAAAGGTAAAAGAAATGCCGTGGTGGTATTTTCGAGGACAAGAGCAATTCACTCGTGGCGGCAGCAACAGCGTCGTTCTGACAAAAACACGTCAGACCAGTTAATTGTGCCAACCAAGACTCAAAAGCTTCAGACTGCCAATAGGCCAAGGCGTCTTTTAACCCATCCAAATTCGCTCGTTGATCCGAATCCGTCACTAACGTTTCTAGCCAAGAATCCATGTAATCCGGCTTGGCCAACCCCACGCCTTGAACCTTGTTCCAATCCGCTCCTAAAGTCGCCTTTACCTCTTCAATCAAGTCGCGGGCGATTTTCTTAGCAAGATCCTCTGTCGGAAAAGACACCATACGCTCTAGTGATAAAATACAAGCACCGCTGAAATCGAGCAAGGCCGCACTGATGTGATCTCGATCGACATTAATACCCAATCCATAAGCACCTTGTTTATTGATGCTCAATTTAACTGAAGGCTGACCTCGGCGACCCTTTACCTTGCCGTCAATCTGCAATAACTGTCGTTCCAGTAAAGACGAGGTAATCACAGAAATGGTTTGCGCACTCAGCCCGGTGCGCTCTGCAATGCTCACACGAGAGATTTCAGGATGCTGTCGAGCCAAATGTAAAATAATGCGCTCGTTATAAATACGGCTTTGTTCCGAGGTACTGCCTGACGACTTCATATTCCCTACTCTTGTATTATGCCCGTACGCTAAACTCTATTATTAAATAAATCTCATTGATTTAATAATACAACCGATTAAGATGGTAAGTAAGCACTCGATCTGACAAACCATCTAAACAAAAATAAAAAGGCTCCTAGTATACAACAGAGCCAATGCAAAGGACGAAACCATGGCTGCTTTTCCCACATTTAAATCCGTCGATTTTTTAAAAGACCACATCCAAAAGACGATGCATTTTTACCATCCCCGCTGTATCGACCCGGCAGGAGGATTTTTCCATTTTTTCAAAGACAATGGCGACATTTACGATGCTGATACTCGTCATCTCGTCAGCAGCACACGTTTTATTTTCAACTATGCCAAAGCCTATCAAGCAGAGGGTAAACAAACGTATCTCGATGTCACTCGCCATGGGCTGGAATATTTGCGTCAACGCCACCGTCGAGAAAATGGTGGCTATGTCTGGTTACTTAGTAAAGAGCACAATCTCGACGAAACCAACCATTGTTACGGCTTTGCTTTCGTGATGCTGGCTTACGCCACAGCTTGTCAAGCTGGAATAGAAGAAGCCAAACCTTGGATCGAAGAAACCTTCAATACTATGGAAGAACATTTTTGGGACGAAGAGTTTGGCCTCTACAAGGATGAAATTTCCAGTGACTGGCAAGATGTGTCGCCTTATCGCGGTCAAAACGCCAACATGCACAGCTGTGAAGCCCTGATTGCCGCCTATGATGCCACACAAGAAAGTCGCTATTTAGAACGCGCCACCCTTCTCGCCAAGCACATCTGCCAACGCCAAGCCGCATTAGCAGGTGGTGACATTTGGGAACACTATACGACAGATTGGCAAGTTGACTGGGATTACAACAAAGATAACCCCAAACACTTATTCCGCCCTTGGGGATTTCAGCCCGGGCACCAGACGGAATGGGCCAAACTGCTCTTATTGATTCATCAGCGCTCACCGCTTGATTGGCTGATTCCTACCGCTCAAACATTATTTGATTCCGCGTGGAACAAAGCCTGGGACAATACAAACGGTGGCCTCTGCTACGGTTACAATCCAGAAGGTAACATTTGCGATGGTGACAAATATTTTTGGGTGCAAGCGGAATCCTTTGCTGCTGCCGCCATGCTCGCCATTCTAACCAAAGAGACGCATTACTGGGACAAATATCAGCAACTGTGGCAATACAGCTGGTCCCACATGATTGATCATGAACACGGCGCTTGGTTTCGAATCTTAACTCAAGACAACCAAGCCTTTGATGATTGCAAAAGCCCTGCCGGAAAAACCGATTACCACACCATGGGGGCCTGCTATGAGGTCATAGCACAACTGCTACATTAGTCTTACATAACCCCACTAACTGTAGGCGATCATTCTATTCATTACTAAAATGAAGTATGATGCAGCCCCAAAGTTAGTGGACACGGGCTCCTTCCCCTATGCAGTTAGACAAAATAGATCTTAACTTACTTCGTTATCTAGACTCCTTACTACGGGAGCAAAATGTCACCCACGCTGCGAATCAGCTGGGCATTACCCAACCCGCAATGAGTAATGGATTACGTCGTTTAAGGGATTTATTTCATGATCCGCTCTTAGTAAGAACCAGTGATGGCATGATGCCCACCGCCCTCGCCATACAGCTACAGCCACGCGTTCAAAGCATTTTACAAGCGGTCGATGAAGTACTGCATCTC
>CAZBUC010000170.1:0-5538 GCA_964494965.1 uncultured Maribrevibacterium sp. | reverse complement strand
ATCACCCAACACGTGGTTTAGTGACCCCTGGGCATTTTATTGACGTGGTAGAAGAGACAGGTCTGATTTTACCGCTTGGTCAATGGGTCTTGGATAGGGCCTGCCAAGTCATTGCGCAATGGGAAAACTCGAGTGCGACGAAGAATTTAACATTGTCAGTCAATATCAGTGCTCGACAGTTGATGCAGAGTGACTTCGTTGAGCAGGTAACGGCCTCGCTGAAGCGGAGTGGCGCAAACCCTAAGCGCTTAAAACTAGAGCTGACGGAAAGTATGTTGTTAAATGATGTACAAGATACGATTGTAAAAATGAATTTATTAGGTGACCAGGGAGTCTCTTTTTCGTTAGATGATTTTGGTACAGGTTATTCCTCGCTTTCATATTTACGTCAACTGCCACTTGAGCAATTAAAAATAGATCAGTCTTTCGTACAAGACCTTGAAAACCACACCACCATTGCGCAAACCATAGTGACACTGGCTAAGGGGCTAGATATGTCTGTGATCGCAGAAGGTGTCGAAACAGAGGAGCAATATAGACTGCTAGCAAGTTATGGCTGTGAAGCTTATCAAGGGTATTATTTCGGCCGACCTATGCCGTTAAATGACTTTTTAGCGAAAGTCGAACACCACTTAGGCGCGTAAGAGTTCTACCGTTGAAAAGCACAAAGAATGGCATTGGTGCGATTATGTTAAAAGTACCAATAATAGCGACACAAATTAGAGGGTGACTATCATTAATATTGTGACAATTATCGCCTTGATCAAATCACGTTGTAGATTCGATCGTGCTTATCGCGTTTTATCGATTTTTTCTTTGGTAATTTTGCCAACGCATGCCTTTAGTCAGGAAACACTCAATATTCTTAATTGGGACGATTATATTGCCTCATCTGTGATAAAGGAATGGCAGGAAAAAACAGGCGCTAAGGTTCATATTATTACTTACGATGATGAAGAAATTCGTGATGTTTTGCTGGCAGACGGTTCTCAACATCAGGTTGACCTTGCTGTGGTGGATGCCAATTCAGCTAAAAAACTGACCAGTTTGGGGCATGTGTCTGAACTCGAAGGATGGAATACGTTGGCTGCACCCTCACTGATGCGAACTGACTGGTTAGAGCAATGCGGAGATCGTGGTGTGCCCTATTTATGGGGAACCTACGGAATAGCGTATCGTACAGACAAACTGAATGAGCCAGTAGCTTCTTGGTCTGATTTGTTTTCGCAAAGACAGGATATGTCGGGGCATATTGGCATGATAAGTGACTATTACTCTTTGTTGGCGCCAGCTTTGTTATCGTTGAAATTGCAAGCAGACAGTAATGAGACAAAAGATTTAAAAGCCGCGTTTGAATTATTAAAAGAGCAAACAGACCAGGTTTTAACCTATGAATATGCGCCTTCTTTTTTACTTAATTCAAAGCGTAAAGCAGACCTTTATGCTGCAATTGTTTATAGTGGGGACCAGTACACTATGAACGAACTGGTGGGTGAGGACGTTTGGCAGTATGTTATTCCAAAGGAAGGAGCGCTCGTGTGGTTGGACTGCTGGATAATCCCAGCACGCAGCCAGAAACGTGATTTGGCCATGTCCTTTCTAGCGCATATCGGGCAACCGAGTGTGGCAGCAATCAACTCTGAAGAGCTGGGGGTGGCGACAGTGGATGTGAACGCATATCGCTTGCAAAGCCAAGCGTTTCAAGAGGATTCATTAGTGTATCCTTCGGAAATAGACTTTAAAAATTTGCTCCCATTTAAGCCTATGTCAGAATTACAAATACGCCAGCGTCTTCGTATTCAAGAAGCAATAAAGGTTATTCATGAGTCTAAATAGACGGCTTATTTTATTACTGCTCCCGATTGTTATTTTTGGTTATGGTTTTGCGACTTTTTTTGTTTATCAATATCAAAAAATCAATATAGTTGAGCTTGAACAGGCCAAACTGGAGCAACGTATGCTGCAGCTTCAAGGCGTGTTTAATGAAGAAGCAGCGGTTGCTGATAACCTTATGGGATTGTTTCTGGAAGGCCGTTATTTAGCGAGTTTTTTATCGAAAGATCCTTCAGATTATCGTGATTCCGCCCTCAGTCAAAGTTTAAACCAGATGACTAATCAATTTTTGATTAACCCATCGAGCCGAGTCGCCTTTGCTATCTACAATGGTGTTGGACAATCGCTGTTTTATTATGAGCGCAGTACTGATCCCTTTGCGACGATTAGCCCTGCTCATCAGAGCTTGTCACTCGAAATGATAAATGATCGAACAATATCGGAAAGACAGTTCATCACGGATGAGTCCGGTAGTCGTTTTATTAGTGGCCGATTGCTCGATAAGGTGGCTTTTTTGCCCTTTAAAGGACGAGACATTCGCGCTAGTGTGCAGATGTCTTTTTCGGTCCAACTGGATCAATTTTCCGCTTTGCTGAGCCACCTTGAAGAGTCCTACATGACCACAGCCCAGTGGTCTAACACACCCCTTGGCGTGAAAGAGCTGTCTCATTCGATAGAAGTTTTTCCTGGATACTTCCTTACACTTCAACCCCATGAGACCATGATAAGTTCACCCATGCTGGCGTTTTTAATTCGCTTAATAGCAACCGCTGTCGCATTAGGCAGTGTGACCTATGGGTTACTTTTATTGCTTATGTCTCGTTTTATTACGTCTCCGATCACTAAATTGGACAAAGAATTGACGGAGGTGATGTTTTATCAAAAAGACAATATTTCTCCGACGTTTAGTAAAAGTGAAGTCGGACAACTCAGTAAAAAATTCTATGAATTGTTTGGTCAGTTACAAGCCAACCTAAAGCATACCCATCAAATGGCGGTAACCGATACGCTGACTTCCTTACCCAATCGAATTCGCTTTTATGAGTATGCTAAGCATATTTTAATGAAAGCTGAGCAAAACAATGATTTTGTCTCTATGGTCTATATTGATCTGGATAATTTTAAATTCGTCAATGATACCTACGGGCATGAAGCTGGGGACGAGTTACTCTGTTCCTTAGCGACCGATTTAAGTGGGCTGGTTTCCTTCATTCAGCAGAATAATGGCCGTTGTATGGCATCACGCTTGTCTGGCGACGAGTTTGCGATTGTTTTGCAGCATCATACTGCCGAAGAGGTCGATGTGTTGGCGCAATCGGTGGTGGAATTGTTTTCTACTGGTTATCAATCGGATAATTACCATTTTCCCGTTTCCGCTAGTATGGGAATCGCGTCTTACCCAGAGGACGGCCCGACACTGAATGAGTTAATAGCCAGTGCGGATATGGCTATGTATCACGCAAAACGCTCAGGAAAAAATCGATTTGAGCATTACTCCGTCAGCATCGCTGCAGAAGCGCGACGCATGAAGAGTATAGAGAACCACCTTAAAGTCGTTGACTGTGACAATGAATTCGCTCTTGTTTACATGCCTTACACAGGAGTGGATGATCAGGTTAAAGGGTTTGAAGTTCTGATACGCTGGCATTCTCCTGAATTGGGTAATGTGGACCCAGAAGAGTTTATTCCAATTGCAGAGCAAACAGGCACATACGCCAAAATAGACAAATGGGTGTTTGAAACAGCATTTAAAAAGTTGCCTGAGATACGCGCTATTTTTGGCGAAGATTGTACCTTATCCGTCAATATTTCCGCCGCAGAGTTAGGGCACAGAATGGCGTTAGAGCATCTAGTTGCGTTGAAAAAACTCTATGGTATTGCGGATGGAAGCGTTGAGATTGAACTGACGGAAACCTTTGCCTATGCAGAAAGTGAGGCTGTGTTTGACGTGTTGCATGGTCTGCAAGAGGCTGGCTTCAGTATCGTAATTGATGATTTTGGAGCAGGCTACACGCCATTGCTACACATGATCGACTATCCCGTTAGTAAAGTAAAACTTGATAAAGTATTAACAACACGTATGACGGGACCTGAATATTCTAAGCTGCTTAAGCCATTGATCGAGTTGTGTCATTTACAAGGCATTGTTGTGACGGCAGAAGGTGTTGAAAATCAAGCACAGCAGCAATTCTTAAAAGAAGCGGGTTGCGATTACTTTCAAGGGTATTGGTTGTCTAAACCCATACCCTTTGAAGCATTAGATGCTTGGTTTACTCGATATCAATCACTGACTTTTTATCAAGATTTGAATTGAACAGTCAAAAGACGAATCAAGTTATGCCTGATTTTACGAGTCGTTTAACGTCACTTTTAGCAACTTACCTGAATCTGTGCCTATGTAGAGAACGCCTGTTTCGTCTTGAGCAATAGAGCGTAGGCGCTCATTCAAGTCTTCGAGGTAGCGCGTTTCCGTGTAGTCCCCATCTTGGTTTATGCTCACACGGTTTAAATGTCTTAGAGCCAGTGCAGGTGAAATAAAGTCGCCATTCCAGTCGGATGCGTTACTAGATTTATATCGTAACAAGCTGCCTGGTGCGATGGAGGGTGTGAATACGACCTCAGGATTTTCAATGCCCTCTTTCTCTGTCCCGTCACCTATGCTGGGTCCCCAGTATTCTTTACCGTATGAAACAATAGGCCACCCGTAATTGCCACCGGCGCGAATAAGGTTGATTTCATCGCCACCACGGGGTCCATGTTCGTTAGACCAAAGTGTGTCAGTTTCTGCATCATAATAGATGCCCTGTGGATTACGGTGGCCATAGCTCCATATTTCGTTTCGACTGTTGGCGTCAGAGACAAAAGGGTTGTCTGAAGGGACGCCGCCGTCGAGGTGTAAACGAATAATACTGCCTGCATGATTGGACAAATCTTGTGCGAGATCGCGTTCGCCTCTGTCACCGATAGAAAAGAAAACATGGCCTTTGTTATCAAAAGTGATACGGCTGCCATAATGTTTCGTCCCAGTAACAACGGCATTAGTCACCAATAAATCTTGCCAATCAGATAAGTGATTATTATCCAGTTTGGCTCTGCCGAGAGCCGTGGTAGGGCCTTCGCTGGTTGGTTTGGCATAGGTGAAATACAGCCAATTTTGATCATTGTCGATAGGGGGGATTGCAACATCAAGCAAACCACCTTGCCCACGGTTATCAACGTTAGGTAAGCCTGTTAAACGGGTTGTCATACCCGTTGCGAGATTCACCCGATGTGCCGCACCATTTTTTTCCGCAACTATGGCGGTCTGGTTGTCCAGTAAGACTAACCCCCATGGGATACCATTAAATTGGGCAATGGTTTCTACCTGCAAAGGTTGCTTTTTTTCTGAGTCAGGAATGTGATTTGAGGCGTGAACAGGCAGTGCAAGAGTGCTGGCTAACAACACGATCCAAGTTTTCATCGGATTACCCCATTATTTTTGCTTATGATAAAAAGAGTATATAGCAAAAAAAACACGTTTTACGACAAAATTGGCCGCCTTCTTTGCTGCTTGTTTGTTTTTTGCTCAGTTGTGATGGTTGGTAAAGAATGAGTCAAAAAATAGGCTAAATGTTATCCGTAATAGCGTTCATTATCGGCGATGTGCCGAGTGACCACTGCATTCGCAGCGATAATGGCGTTATCGCCAATCTTAATGCCGGGGAG
>CAZBUC010000169.1:0-5581 GCA_964494965.1 uncultured Maribrevibacterium sp. | reverse complement strand
CCTTTGGTTTTTTCTTACTGTGGGTGTGAAAACACCCTTTGCAATTATTGTCCGCCTGAGACAGCAAAGCCGCTAAAGCCACCCATTGGTAGATACTCTGTTTAAGTGCAAGCTTTTTTATGCTCATCACTGAATAATTTTGAGGAGTCATAGGGTGTGTTTAATTTTAAACACGCCCATATTCCTGTTAACATTTTACGCATCACTGCGCACATGGCTTGCATCTTTTTCTTACCTCGTGCGACTAATGCCTCGTAAAACGCTTTTACATTTGGGTCATGACGTACAGCCGACATGGCAGGCATAAAGAGCGCGCTACGCAGATAAGCATTTCCAGCCTTACTGAGTCTACCTGGACGGTTGAGACTGCTACCAGATTGGTTAAGTCGGACATCCAAACCTGCATAGCGACTAACCTGATTGGCCTTAAGTGTTTCAGGTAAAATAATCAGCTCTCCTAGCATCGCAATAGCAGAGACCTCTCCAATGCCCTTAGCCGCTAGAATATTATTAAATTGCTGTGCTATTTCAGTATCGCTTTTAATCATTTCTAGGGCTGCCATTCGCAAGCGTTGAATACGACTTTCTAGGTACGCAATGCCATCTTGCTCATCATGGATGACTAGATCAGAGGTGTCTTCATAAGATTTCATAGCATGTAAGCGGTTCTTCGCTTTGGTGCAATCATCTGTTAAACGATTGATCTGCCTTGATATATCTCGTATTTTTAATTTATTTTTCTGGGGAGGTGTCCACTTTTCAGGTGCCATTCGTTGTGCATATTCAGCCAGTAAGCCAGCATCAATATTATCAGTTTTGCTGTGTTCTAGTTTTATTTGAGCGAAGTGGTTAAAGCTTTTAGGGTTAATCACACTGATAGGTATGTCGGCATCATGAAGCGCGACAGCTAAATCCAAATAATAGATTCCAGTGGCTTCCATAACGACAGATTGCGGCGCATGTTGTTGCAGGAGAGTAAGTATTTCTATTCGCCCGTTTGGCGTCTGTTCAAAAGTTTTTACTAGACTATTTTTATTGTCATGGCGTATGACAAGGTCAACGGTTTTTGCTGCGATATCAATACCTACAAATGTGCTCATAATTTGCGTACTCGCTAATTTGGTTGGATAATAATTATCGGTTCCCGACCTCGCACTTTTTTACCGCTCAACCTTGTAATGCGAAGTCACTTAAGTGTGCTTCTTGATACTCTTCGAGATGAGTAAATGAGGCGGGAGCCACTCTACACGCGAGGTCAGTACACTGCCTCAAGGTCGCCGCGGCCTCCCGATAATGGTTAAATAATACACCTCAATAGCCATTAAATTCATCATACAAGGTCGCGGCTTTAGTTCGACAAGACGTAATTTGTCGTAATGCGTTTTTTGTCGGCATGCTATTTTTTTCAGGATAAATCGCGACCTACAAGATCGACGGAAGTCATTTTGCGGCACTCTCTTCCAAGGTAGAGGAATCAGTCTCTAGTCAATGATGATCGTTGCGTCTCAAGTGCGCTTCAAAGGCGCGTATCATGAGCGATAAGCTGAGTGTGAGGACAAGATACATGAAGGCGACGACGTTGTAGGTTTCGAAGAATTGGAAGGTAGAGGAGCTGTATACCTTACCAAGCTGGGTGATGTCTTGCACGCCGAGTACTGAGACGAGTGCGGAGTCTTTGATCATGGCGACGAAGTCGTTGCCAAGAGGCGGTAAGATTTTGCGCATGGCTTGGGGCAGGGTGATCAAACGGAAGCGGTGCCAGTTGGATAAGCCTAATGCTTTAGCGGCTTCGATTTGGCCTTTGCCGACCTCTTGAATGCCGGCACGGAAGACTTCGGCAATGAAGGCGCTGTAACTGATGGCGAGGGCGATAATGGCGCGCCACAGTAGAGAGAAATCTCTTGTTGTGGCTTTTTCTATCCATCCTGCTTCAATCGGTATTTGTAATGTCCAGTTATAGAATTTTACCATTTCCGGTGCGCCGACAAAGGCGATGTAGAACAGGAGTACGAGAACGGGTACGCCGCGGAAGATTTCTACATAAAAACGGGCGAATTCTCGCAGTATGCGATAACGAGAAAACCCAGCCAGTGCAATGAGTAAACCAAGCAAACTGGCCAAAATAAAAGCCGCAAATGTGACGCCTATGGTGGTGAGTAGGCCTGCGCTTAGGGCGCGGGCGATGCGTTGATAGCTTTGGTCGGCGACCATGTTCCATAACAGAACCAATGCAAGAATAATAATGGCGACTAACCACCAGGGCGTACGTTCTACGGTTTTTTTAAAGGGCATAATCAATTCATAGCAGGACCGTTCCTTGGTCGTCTTCAATAAAAAACGGAAGGTCTAAAAGTAGGCCATCCGTTACTGTGTGCTAATGACGTCGGGTTACTGGTTATAGTCAAAGAACCATTTTTTGTTTAGTGCATCCAGCGTGCCGTCGTTTTTCATACTGGTGATGGCCGCATTAATAGGTCCAACTAAGTCAGATCCCGGAGTCAAGATAAAGCCGAAGTCTTCTGAACCCAGTGGGCCACCAAGGATTTTAAACGCTCCTGGGTTGGCGCCTATGTAGCCGCGGGCTGATGTGGCATCCATTAATACGCTGTCTACATCGCCAGACTTCAGAGCTTGAACGGATGCGCCAAAGGTGTCTAATAAAGTAATGCGAGGGTTGTTTTCATCGCCATCAAGCACATCGTATACGGCCACATAAAAGTTAGTGGTACCGGCTTGTGCGCCAAATTGCAGATCTGGGTTGGCGGCAAAGGATATCGCATCGTTAAAGCGATCTTCATCGGCACGCACCAGCATGAACTGCTGAGACGTCATGTAAGGAATGGTGAAGTCAATTTGCTGAGCGCGTTCTTCATTAATAGTAATACCGTCCATGCCGACATCATATTGGCCTTGTTTAACGGCTTGGATCATGGTGTCCCAGCTGCTCAGGTGCCATTCTATTTTGGCGTTTAAGCGTTTGCCAATTTCGTTCATGGCGTCGTATTCCCAGCCAATGCCTTTGCCGGTGGCTGGATCGACAAAGTTCAGTGGTGTGTAGGCATTTTCAGTGACCGCCAAAATAGTGCGACCTTTAAGGTCTGGTAAGCTGTCGGCGAAGCTCATGCTGCTAATCGACACCGCAGCGATAACCATCAAGCGAGATAACAAAGACACCATGTTTTTATACCTTTTAAAAGTTTGCTCAAAATTGGCAGCGATTATACACCGCTGTTATGGAAAGATCTCTAGCAAGCGCCAGGCCATCAAGTGGCATGTCGGCGCATAAACGAGTATATTTACTCACCCAGATTCAAACCGATGAATGTGCTTCTTTATAAGGCCGCATTTTAAGCCTGACACTAAGGTTATTATGTCCCGTGAACTCCCCCCTCAACAGGCGTTTCAAACTCATTGCTTAGGGCAAATGGGTGTAGTGTCTTGGTTGTCTATTGAGAAAAGTGAGTCTGCTACGGACAATGTCACTGGAACGGTTTTTATGCCAGTTCACCCTTGGCCTGTTGATGTGGCAACGTCGTCCGATTCTTCTTTGTCCAGTTCTTCAAGTTTTCCATTGTCAACAGGGTTTAGGTCCGCTGAACCTGCGCCGGTGCCAATCGCCACATTATTGCCAGAAGAAAAAGCCCCTTTGGTTCACCACCTTCGTGAGCAGTTAAACGCCGGGCCAGAAATCCTTGTTGAGGATTTGCAGCCCATTGAAGAATTGGCCGTGGATATTGTGGTTGAGCCGGATCCTGTCATCCACAGTCAGGTGACTCGTCTTGATGTCCGTGCCTATGCGTTGTCGAATAAACTTTTGATTATCAGTGATGTACCGAGCGTCTTCTCACAAGAGCAGGAAGTTGAGCGCTTGGTGTTGAAAATGGGCCAAGCCTTGCTAAAACAGCCGATTGATGAGTGGCAAGGCAGTGCTTTTACTTGGCCTGGCGCATTGAAAAATCCGTATTTTATTGGTCGCACAGATTGGCTGCTCGGTGCGTTAGAAAGCTACCTTGCTCGATTAATTAAGGGGTTTCCTACTGTGCCCATGTTGGTGTTGGCGGGTGCACAGGTGACTCAGCTGGTTGATGACTTGCCGGCCGAAAGTCCATTAAAGCAATATCCCACCGCGCGCATTGTTAGCTTGTCTGAACTATATCGTATTCCCGAACTGCGTAAAGAGGCGTGGGATATTATGCAATCGAGCTTTTTCCGTTAATCCCTTTCGAGGCTGAGAACATCATGACCTTGCCTATTTTGATTCGACCGGCCCTTGCGTCTGACTTGCACGCCATTATTCAACTCGATGTTACGTCTAATCCTCATCCTTGGAGCGAAAATCTAGTGGCGGACGCTTTGCAAACTCGCAAGAACTGGGTCATTGAGTCGCTTGATGCCGCCTCTGTCAATTTGTTAGGTTGGTTGACGGCGTCTGTGGTGCTTGATCAGTCCGAATTAGAATTAATTGTGATTGATCCCTCTGTTCGTAGACAGGGACTAGCTAGACAGTTGATCATGGTTTGGTCGCAAGCCGTCGCACAGCAAGGTGTTATTGAATTATTGTTGGAAGTGCGTGAGTCGAATCTTGGTGCTATTGCACTTTATGAGTCTTTGGGGTTCGAGTTGGTTGGGCGACGAAAGAATTATTATCAAATAGAACAAAAAGGACAAACAGCACAGGGTCACGAAGCGGCCTGTCTGTTTACCTTAGCACTGTCATTCTGATGTATTTTCGAAGAGGTAAGTATGAGCAAGGTATTGGTTCCTGTTGCCAACGGCAATGAAGACATTGAGACGATTACGATTATTGATGTGCTGCGTCGAGGTGGCCTGACTGTCACGGTAGCGAGTATTTATGATACCAAGCCGGTTGTTTTGGCGCATGGCGTTAAGTTAGAAGCGGATGTTTTGTTGACGGATGTGGCAGATCAAGTATTTGACGCTATTGTCTTGCCAGGTGGCATGCCTGGCGCTGAGCATTTGCGCGACTGTGAGTTGCTGATCGATATGCTGGAAAAACACGACATTCAAGACGCCTTGTTGGCGGCTATTTGTGCGTCACCTGCGGTGGTTTTCGGCACCCACGGTTTTGTAGTGGATAAACAAGCCACCTGTTATCCCGGTTTTGAAGAAGGGCTTATCGGTGCTGAGTTTTTGGCTAATGAGCCTGTGGTGATGGATGGCAATATCTTGACCGGCCGCGGGCCAGCTGTGGCTATGGTTTTCTCGCTCACGGTATTAGGCAATTTGAAGGGGTATGAGGCCGCACAAAAAGTGGCTGATGGCTTGTTGTGCTAACACCTGATGCCAAGTGTGTCACCGAACCTGCTCATTCCTGACTAAGAAGTCAAGAAAAAACTGGGCTTAATCGTGGGTTTTTGGCGCTT
This sequence comes from uncultured Maribrevibacterium sp., assembly GCA_964494965.1. Classification (GTDB taxonomy): domain Bacteria; phylum Pseudomonadota; class Gammaproteobacteria; order Pseudomonadales; family Marinomonadaceae; genus Marinomonas. Next base: position 197 of record CAZBUC010000169.1, on the reverse strand, counting down.
TTCTTGGCAATTCGGTGGACGCTAAAGGCGTATCAGAGTAGAATTAGGCAGATTTTTTGAACGCGAGATCTCTTGATTATCGATCATTAGATGAACGGCAAAAACGCAATTTCTTAAAAGCGAGATAAGCCGCCGGTTTGTCTCGCTTTTTTGCAACCTGATAGGCTCTAAATGGGAGGTTCCTTTGGCAACATCAG
>CAZBUC010000168.1:0-5585 GCA_964494965.1 uncultured Maribrevibacterium sp. | reverse complement strand
ATGGCAGCCACATACCATGCATTTTTAGGATAAGTTTGCTGACTCATTTGGCATTCTCCTGCTTTTATTTTTATTTATTGGATCCAATATAGTCAAAATAACTGATAAGACAAGATGGTTATGCATAAATTGGATCCAATATTTATATTATGAATAATAGTTCACAAGCTAAACAGTTGAAAAATAGAAAGTTATCTATTGGATCCAATGGTTACTTTTTTTCCGGCATTTACGTTATGATTATTTTTTTATCCATAAAACAAAGGCAGACTCAATGAGCAAACCGGGCCAACATGTTATCAGCCGTTTACGACAAATGATTTTGTCTGGAGAGCTTGAGTCAGGACAACGCCTTGCGGAAATTCCTACAGCGGAGCAATTGGGAGTTTCTCGGACACCTGTTCGCATTGCCTTTCGCACTCTAGAACAAGAAGGCCTACTAACCAAATTACCAGGTCGAGGCTACAGGGTACGTCAAGTAACACAGGCAGAAATTAGCGGCTCTATCGAAGTGCGAGGCGTACTAGAAGGGTTGGCCGCTAGGCAAGCAGCAGAAAATACACTATCGAAAGCACAGACCAATGAATTACGAGAATTATTAAAACAAGGCGATGACTTGTTTGCGAAAGGCAGCATTAATGAACAAGACCTCGCCATATACCACGACATGAATCAGCGCTTTCATCAGGTCATCATCGAAGCCAGTTTAAATCCCGCCATTGCAGAAGCCTTAAGTAGAAACGAACATCTTCCTTTTGCCTCTGTTAGCGCTCTGGCCTTTGATAGAAACAACCTAGCCCAAGAATATCGCCGCTTTAACTTTGCTCATATGCAGCATCACTCCGTGTTTGACGCCATCCACAACGGACAAGGAAGCCGTGCTGAAGCCATCATGCGGGAGCATGCCAACGCGACGTTAGGTTACGCAAAAACCTTCTCACAAAAAGAAGAAAACGGTGAAAACGTTCACGTTATACAGTCTAAATAACGCTGCCTAAGCAAACGTTACGTCGAACAGCAGAGCGGATCTAAGACAGGTCGGTGTTCCCTAACGGAACTTCCATCGCATTACCTCTACCAATCGGCTGACCGACCATTTCGTCATAGGCACTTTGGTGGCACAACACCATAGAACCCACCGCTTTATCTTTAAACAAAGCCTGTAATTCCAATTTATTATGGCTGGTCAAAAAGCGACCTTGATCGGTTTTTATGTACTCCTCTTGGCCATCAATCACAATGGATAATTGGTACAAATTCGACTCAAGTGAATGTAATTTTACTTTATCCACAACGCTGATTTTTTTGAGCTCTTTTAATAACATAAAGTCGCACCTTTGTTGATTTTATACTTGTACGAGAAATACGCTTTCTTAGTTCACGCCAAATAGCGTATAAATGGCATATTATCTTGCTAAAGTCGCTAAAAATAACAAGAAGGAAAAAAATATGACGACACCCAAACTCGATCATTTTTATGCGAACTCAACAGACATCACATCGGCTCTCAACAAACTCGACGATTACCTTGATCAACCAAACAGAGTGCTTATTGGGCTCACGGGAGGCCCAGGATCTGGCAAAAGCACCTTAGCAGCCTATTTAGCGTCGTCTTTTAATACTCAAACAGCGGACCAAATCGCCTGTCTGTCTATGGATGGTTTCCACCTATCAAAAGCACAACTCCGTGCCTTACCCGACCCTGATGCGGCTTTCGCGAGACGGGGCGCCCCTTGGACATTTGACAGCGCCGCCTTTATACAGCGAGTGAAAGACATAAAACAAAGCTATCTTACGAAGGATGTTGTATGGCCAAGCTTTGACCACTCTCTTGGAGACCCAATGGCTGATGACCTAACCATACATAAAGATATCAAAGTCGTTTTGGTTGAAGGCTTGTACTTATTGCATCAGAACCACGGCTGGCAAGATGCGCTCACTCTGTTTGATGAACATTGGTTTTTAGACGTTCCTCTTGATGTATCGATTGAACGCCTTGCGCAACGGCATATGGCAGCATGGGGACTAAGTCACGAACAAGCCATGGAGCGGATTATGCAAAATGATGGGCGCAATGCTGAGCTAGTAGAAAGCAGTAAAGGCCATGCAAACTGGTTACTCACTCTCTAAAATCTGGGGGCTCGATACTGGGAAAGGCAATCGCTTGCCCACCGTCCACGCCACTTGAATGGAATCGTATTCTGGGTGTTGCCAAAGTGTACCTATCGCTATTAATACATCGCCTTGATAAATATAAGGCAAGTGCTCACGCCACCAGCTCGGTACTTGCTGATCGTTCAACCATTTCTTCAATTTCCGAGTTTTACCATTTGGCATAAGCAGATCGACGCCCTGAGGCCGTGGTTTTAGCTCACACCCAGTAGCGTAGACACACACCTTGTCAAACGGTCGCACCATACTTTCTCCACAAGTTAAGCCCCCCACTACGACCTCTTGGTCAATAGGCAATACATACACGGTATTTTGATGCCGTTGTAAGCGTAAGTCAGTGAAAATACAGGCTGGCTGTTTATCTTCTGCACTAGAAAACATCGCTTCAATACTCTCAAGCTGAGCATGGGGTAGAGATACCGCATGGGAGTCCAGAAAGTAGCGCCACCAAAACAGCCGCTCATCCAGGTTTTTATCCGCCAAATAAGACAGCTTCAAACCACCAAACGCATCACACCACTGAGACAATTGCTGACTCGCAAACCGCGATAACATAAGGTAATCCATCGCAACACGCTGAGTACTTGAGGCGATATTCCGCTCCATTTGCGCAAAACGGCGTTTAAGTACGGGTACCACACTCTGACGCAAAAAATTACGAGTAAACGCTTCATCTAGATTGGATTCATCATCTACCCATTCTAAATGTTGATGATTTGCATAGTCTAAAATGTCGTCTTTTGAAGCAGCTAGCAAGGGACGAATCAAGACCGAACCCTGCTTACCAATGGGTCTTTGTTGAGGAATGCCCGCCAACCCTTTACCTCCTGTCCCGCGCAGCAACCGAAATAACACGGTCTCGGCTTGGTCACCGGCATGGTGGGCCAACAAAATCACGTCTTTTTTTCCCATGCGTTTTTCAAAGGCGTGATATCGCGCATTGCGGGCAGCGTCTTCAAGGGACGCTTGCGTTTTTAACTGCACATGCTCAGCGGTAAACGTTACCCCAAGTTGACGACAAGTCCGTTCACAATGATTCAACCAATGGTCAGCATTGACACTCAGTCCATGGTGAATGTAAATCGCTCTGAGTTTTTCTCTCTGCGCCACGGATAATTGATGATTTAATGAATGCAGCAAAACATGGGAGTCCACACCGCCACTGAACCCTATCCACACTACGTCAAATAGACGAAATACCGCTTCTATCCATATCGGATCAAACTGTATAGGAGAAACAGAAAGCAGTGGTTTAGATGCGGGATACGCCATACGACTTAATCTCAATTAGCCCAATTAAACGCTGTGTTTTAGCCGTCTACAGCCAGTAATAAAAAAGCCCCCTAAGCAGGAGGCTTTTTATAAAACAAGGAAACTTACAAACCGTAAGACATCAATCGATTATATCGACGAGCCAACAACTCTTCGGTCGTTAACGCTTCCATTCGATCTAATGCCGCTAGGATATTTTTCTTTAAGTTCAATGCCATTTCTTGATGCGAAAAATGCGCACCGCCTAATGGCTCAGGAATAATGGTATCGACAAAGCCCAGTTCTTGTAGGCGCTGAGCCGTGATACCCATCGCCTTCGCCGCATCAGACGCTCGATCTGCACTTTTCCACAGAATAGACGCACAACCTTCTGGCGAAATAACCGAGTAAGTACCGTATTGCAACATCATAAGTTCGTCACAAACACCAATCGCCAAGGCACCACCAGAACCACCCTCACCAATAACGGTCGAAATGATCGGCGTTTTAAGACGAGACATAACGGCTAAGTTAAACGCAATGGCCTCACTCTGACCACGCTCTTCGGCACCAATACCAGGATACGCTCCAGGTGTGTCAATCAAGGTCACAATAGGCATATGAAAACGTTCTGCTGTTTCCATAAGACGCAGCGCTTTACGATAACCTTCAGGACGAGGCATACCAAAGTTACGCAGAACTTTTTCTTTCACCTCACGACCTTTCTGATGACCAATAACCATCACAGGACGTCCCTCTAAGCGAGCAATACCACCGACAATGGCACGATCATCTGCATAATGGCGATCACCATGCATTTCCTCAAAGTCAGTAAAAACATGCTCGATATAATCAAGTGTATAAGGACGTTTAGGATGACGAGCTAATTGAGACACTTCCCACGCGCCAAGATTACTAAATAGGCTTTTAGTGAGCGCTATTTTTTTATCTTCAAGACGACTAATTTCATCGCCAATATTGAGTCCATTATCGTTACCGACTAAACGTAACTCTTGAATTTTTTGTTCGAGCTCAGCAATCGGCTGCTCAAAGGGGAGATAATTTAAATTCATGTTTAATCACACTACTTATTGGGTTGCCATCAAATTCAAGGACAAAGCACAGATGACCGCTTGCCCTACAGCTTTAAGCGTGTCTCTGGGACGCACTCCATCACAAAAACCAGTAAATATTACTAAGTATACACTAACTGAACATTTTGTTTACCGTATTGTTTCTGTAGTTGATGAATTAATTCGTCATCAGGCCGAACTTTCCAAGCATTCCCAAGACGTAAATCGCCACAAGCTTGCGCTGTTTCAAAGCCGATAACCACGTCACAACCATCACCTTGATAAGGCTTCATAAGGTTTGCCAACACCTTAATTTCTGCTGGCTGGACCATTTCTGCCGACCAAGCGATGCGTAATGCCTCAACATATCGGACACGCGCTTGTGCCATATCTAAAATATTGCGAGCAATGACTTTCTGACCGCCTCGAAACTCATCAACCGTGATTTCACCTTCTACGATCACCACTTCATCTTTGACAATAGCCGATCTGAAACTCTCGTAACTGTCAGGAAATACCGTTACTTCAATACGCGCGGAGCGGTCATCTAACGTCACAAAAGCAATATTGCCCCCTTTTTTACTCTTGGTAATACGCAAATCAACGATTAGCCCCGCCATAATTTGCGTATCACCACGTTTGGGCTGTAGATCGACGATTTTTGAACGAGCAAAACGACGAATTTCTCGCTCATATTCGTCAATCGGATGACCTGTGACGTACAAGCCTAGCGTATCTTTTTCACCGTCCAGTCGTTGTCGTGGCGGCCATTCATGCTGAAGCCCAACGTCTTTATAGGCATCATCAGTGCTCTCCTCGACAGTAACGCCGAACAAATCCATCATGCCAGCGTCTTGGTCTTTGGCGCTCTGAACCGCTCTTTTAAGCGCCTCATCAATGCAGGCAAACAAGGTCGCTCGATTTGGACCAATGGTATCGAAAGCGCCGGAACGAACCAAGGCTTCCATGACTCGCTTGTTTACTCGACGTCCCACCCGTTGACAAAAGTCGAAAATATGTTCAAAAGGTCCGTCTTTTCGAGCCTCAACAATGGCTTCGATTGGACCTTCGCCAACGCCCTTAATTGCC
>CAZBUC010000167.1:2597-5603 GCA_964494965.1 uncultured Maribrevibacterium sp. | reverse complement strand
TTGATGCTCAGGCAGCAATGTCAGCTAACGTGCCTATGGTCATCGGTATTATTATTTTACTATTGGTGGCGCAGTTTAATTCCTATCGCAAAACTGCCATTATTATGCTCACCATCCCACTCATGATTATTGGTGCTGCGATAGGGCTAATGCTCACGGGCTCTTATTTTGGGTTTATGGTGATGCTGGGGTTATATTCTTTAGCAGGCATTATCATCAATAACGCGATTGTGTTGATTGATCGTATTGAGATTGAAGAGCGTGCTGGCAAAAACCCGTATGATGCGATTGTCAGCGCCTGCATCATACGGCTTCGTCCTATTACCATGACCACTATCACTACCATTTTAGGGCTGTTGCCGCTAATTATTTCGTTTGATCCGCTTTTCTACGGCATGTCGAATGCGATGGCCTTTGGTTTGGGCGTTGGCACTATTCTCACCCTCGGTGTGGTGCCAGTGCTTTACGCTATATTCTATGGCGTAAACAGACAGCAGGAGAAATATTCATGAAATACATCATCTTTCTAAGTGTGATATTTTTTTCTCTTGCGGCTCATGCACAAGAAAAACCCGTTCAAACACTGCAATCTGCATTGCAGCATGCTTATGAGCACAACCCCACGCTCAATGCTGCACGTCGAGAGCTGGATGTCATTAAAGAGAAATTACCACAGGCCAGAGCTGGTTGGTATCCCACGATTGAAGGTAATGTTGGAGTAAGTTCAGTGGATGTCACAGGGAATCCGCTGGTGGGTTCGGACACTTCACAGCAAAAGGAAGCATCGATTTCCTTGGATCAGCCTATCTATCGAGGCGGTTCAACTTTCGCCGCGACTGATGCCGCAAAGCATACTATTAAGGCACAAGAAGCCTTGTTGTTTGCCACACAACAGGATGTCTTAAGCAGCGCTGTGGAAGCCTATATGAATGTAGCACGTGATGAGAATCTATTGCAATTATCCATGAAAAACAGGGAAGTCATTTCCGAACAACTTCGAGCCACCAATGATCGATTTGAACAGGGTTCTGTTACTAAAACAGATGTTAAACAAGCAGAAGCACGCTTAGCAGGAGCAGAAGCCGATGTGATCAGGTTAGAAGGCTCCTTAGATGCCAGCCGCGCTGTGTTTAAGCAAATTATTGGTTTCGTGCCCAATGATTTATCAGATGATATCTTGTTACCATCTTTGCCAAAATCTTTGGCTGAATCTCATACAATTGCCAGTGAAAATGCACCTAACATACAAGCAGCCAAGTTTCAGCATAAAGCCCAAAAAGACCAGGTGGATAACGTGTTCGGAGAACTGCTGCCACAAATCAGCTTGCGCGCTTCACATTCTGAGCTAGATGAACCATCACCTGGCTTGGTCGATGATTCATCGGAAACAGTCGTAGGATTGTTTATGCGTATTCCTTTATATCAGGCTGGTTCAGTGCGATCTCGCGTGCGAGAAGCAGAGCAGGAAGCCAACCGAGGCGCTATTCAGATAAGAGAAACCGAGCTTCGTATTGAGCAAGAAGTTATTTCAAGCTGGCGTGCCTATGAATCAGCGAAAGCGGAGATCAAGGCACGGAAAGCACAGGTAGAAGCTGCTACCATCGCACGTCAGGGCGTGTATATGGAAGCAGAGCAAGGAAGCCGAACCATATTAGATACACTCGATGCGGATCAAGAATTACTGGATGCGCAGGTTGATGAAGTGATAGCTAAACGTAATGAAATTGTAGCCGCTTATGATCTGGGTGCCGTTTTAGGCTTACTCACGCCACAGGCTTTAAAGTTTGCCGAAGAATTCCCAGCAAATGAGTAAACTCAGCTCATTTTCTTAAGCCATAACCTGTTCTGAAAATCCATGCGATAATGCCTATCGCAATAAGAGTAAAGATACTAACCATCGACACGCTGACCCAGAGGCTTACATCGGCGCTTTCATAAAAACTCCAGCGGAAGCCACTAATTAAATAGACGACCGGATTGAAAAGCGAGACCGTTTGCCAAAAGGGGGGAAGCATGTCGATGGTATAAAAACTGCCGCCTAGAAAGGTAAGTGGCGTGATGACAAGCAAAGGAATCACCTGCAATTTCTCAAAACCATCTGCCCATATGCCAATGATAAACCCCATCAGGCTAAAGGTGATGCATGTCATAACCAAAAAGAACAGCATCCAAAGCGGATGTTGAATCTCCAGCGAAACAAAGAACTGCGCTGTCACTAGTACGATAACGCCAACAATGAGCGACTTGGTGGCCGATGCGCCGACATAGGCGATCGTGACTTCTAAAAAGGATAGTGGCGCAGAGAGAATTTCGTAAATGGTTCCCGTGAATCTGGGAAAATAAATGCCGAAAGAAGCGTTTGAAATACTTTGTCCAAGAATCGTTAGCATTACCAATCCTGGTACGATAAAAGCGCCATATTCGACGCCATCGATATTGGATATTTTAGATCCTAAAGCTGCTCCAAACACAACGAAATAAAGCACTGTGGATATCACGGGCGAGGCAATGCTTTGCCCTACGGTGCGAAAGGCTCGCTGCATTTCAAATTTATAGATCGCCCAGATTCCGCGCCAATTCATGCTGCTTTATCCTGCGAATTTTTTTGATTTAATAGCCCGATAGAAATCTCCTCAAGCGAACTTTGATGCACCTGCATATCAATTGGGCGGATGCCATTTTCTTTTAAACTATCGAGCAGATCTGAAATATCATTACCCCCTTCAAACGGACTGTAGGTGAAGATCAAGCGCGTGCCATCCTTATCCAGCACAAGATGATAGTCGCTTAATGCTTCAGGCAGCGTGTGAACCGGCTCACGCAAATCAAACAATACCTGCTTATTACCCATTTTTTTCATTAAGGTATTTTTCTCTTCAACAAGAATAATGCTGCCATTGCTGATGACGCCAACGCGGTCGGCCATTTCTTCAGCTTCTTCAATGTAATGCGTTGTCAGAATAATCGTCACACCCATATCCTTGAGGGATCGCACCTGCTGCCACA
>CAZBUC010000167.1:0-2587 GCA_964494965.1 uncultured Maribrevibacterium sp. | reverse complement strand
AGCTCTACATCCACCCCTGCGGATGGCTCGTCTAAAAATAAAATGCGTGGTTCATGCGATAACGCTTTGGCAATCATCACTCGGCGCTTCATGCCACCAGACAAATTGCGTATTTGTTCATTTTTTTTGTCCCATAACGACAAGCGTTTGAGGATGTCCTCAATCATTGCAGGGTTTGAGGGCTTGCCAAATAATTCGCGTGAGAAACTAACAGTGTTCCAGACGGTTTCAAACAAATCCGTCGTCAGTTCTTGAGGTACTAGCCCAATATAGGAGCGTGCCGCCTTATAGTCCGCAATAGTATCGTGGCCAAACACTTCAACCGTTCCGCTGGTAGCACGCACCAAGCCGCAGACTGTGCCAATCAAAGTTGTTTTTCCTGCCCCATTAGGGCCAAGGAGAGCAAGAATCTCACCTGATTTCATGTCTAAATTAACATTGGATAACGCCTTAAAACCATTCGCATAGGTTTTTTCCAGGTTTTTGATCGATATGGCAGGCGAGTTTTTCCTAAGTGGTTACTGTATAGATTGTTCATAAATTCTCTTTAGAAAAGCATGAATATTCGTATCCTGAAAAACAAAGCCTGCCTGAAGAAGCTTTTCAGGCGTGACCCGCTGGCCAGTTAACACAAGCTCTTCTCCCATTTGCCCCATGGATGCTTTGATCATAAAAGCAGGCATATGCACTGCACTTGGCTTTCCAAGGGCTTTGCCGAGCGCTCGTGCAAATTCTTTTTGTGCGCATGCACCCGTTGAAACCATATTGACGGCACCGTTAAGCGCTGGCCGTTCTATAATAAATACAATTGCATTCACCAGATCACGCAGGCTGATCCATGACATGATCTGCTCGCCTGTGCCCACTGCACCGCCCATATAAAACGCAAAGGGTTTTGCCATAGCGGGCAAACCGCCGCCAGAACGATCAAGCACTATACCAATGCGCAACAAGGTGACAGTGTTGCCTGCTGCCTGCGCCTGTAATGCGAATGCTTCCCAATCATCAATCAGTTCTTGCAAGAAGTTGGTGCCTCTTCGCTTGTCGGTATCATGTTCGGTAAATGCCGGATGGTCATGGTCATAAAAGCCGTATGCGCTGACTGCAGATGCATTGAGCAGGCGAATATCCGGATTCTTTTTGCACAGCTTCACGCATTGCTGCGTAGTATTAAGGCGGCTGTCGCGCATGGTTTTTTTGTAAGCAGGTGTCCATTTCTGATCGCTGACGCCCGCACCCGCTAAATTAACAACGATACCGATTTCTTGCGGATTGACATGATGCAGCTCATCCCACGTGAGCGCCTCGACATCAAATGCAAAGGATTGACTGATTTTAGCTGCGTCTCGTCCAACCAAAATCAGCGGTTTGCCACTCGCATGAAGCTGTTTTGCAAGTGTGCTCCCGACCATCCCTGTTGCGCCACATATAACTGTTTTCTTCATGACGTTATCCTGTTGAAGGTTTTGATTAGTTGGTTAAAGATAAAATTCGGAGCAATACGGCTCATCAAACGCATTTGCTTAGACATGCCCGCCGCGATTTCATAACGGTTGCATTTCAAGCCCTGAACAAACTCGGCGACCATTTTATCAACGGGCATGAGCTTCAACTCTGGTGATCTAAAGCTATCCGCCAACGCTGTGTCTGTGGGTGGGGGTAATAATTCGAACACTTTGATGTTATCGGCTTTGAATTGATGACGCAGCGTTTGTGCGCAGTGGTGCATCAACGCTTTTGTGCCAGAATAAATGGGCGTAAAAGGAAATGCGACATAAGCGAGGCCAGAACTTACAAAGACAACGGCAGGCTCGCTGCTTTTTTTAAGCAGAGGCAAGCATTTATAGATTATGGTCAGTGGTGCAATCGTATTGATGGTAATTTCCTGTTTGATATTAGAAGGCGTATTCGCATCCTTAGCAAACGCATATTGTTTCATGACCCCTGCATTATTAATCAGAATATCAATTTTGCCATGGCGCTTTTCAATCTCTGCAATCATCGCATCTTGATCGGCTTCATTCGTCACATCACAGCGGAGTGAATCCACGCTGAGCTCATCTGCAACTTTTTTTAGCGTTTCTTCATTGCGTCCGCAGATAATCACCTTCGCGCCGTGAGCAGAAAGTTGCTTAGCCATTTCCGCGCCAATGCCTGCATTGCCGCCAGTAATCAAAATGATTTTATTTTTTATGTTCATGATGTTTATTTACTCTCCTTGTAGGTTATCATGCAGGCACACACCGCATAAATGGTTGCTGCAATACCAAGCAAAACACGAGGCCAATGGAATAAGAGCCATTGATCGACCACGTCCTTGATCTGAGTAACATCGATCTCACCATTTAACCCCTGCAGAACTACAGGGAAATGATAAAACGATGTGATCGTGCAATTGGTAAACCATAACCCAAGGGTGATGATCCAAAGCTTGCGCGCGCATTTGTTTGCCATGCAAAATAAAGTGACAATGGAATGAGAAATGTTTGTAAAATGGCGAATGGGATTATCGTTGTTGCAATATTTTTCCAATCATGGGGGAATGCTTTTACCAATTCTTCAGGGCTTGAATCGCTCCACTGTAACC
>CAZBUC010000166.1:0-5628 GCA_964494965.1 uncultured Maribrevibacterium sp. | reverse complement strand
TCTGGTGTGACCCCTTTTGGGTTCTTTATTCAGTCAGCTTAGATTTTGCCAACTAGGTCTAGAGAAGGTGTCAATGTTGCTTCGCCTTCTTTCCATTTCGCTGGGCAAACTTCACCTGGGTGAGCAGCAACGTATTGCGCTGCTTTTACTTTGCGAAGTAGGTCTTGAGCGTCACGGCCAATACCTTCTGCGGTGATTTCCATCGCTTGGATAGTGCCCTGTGGGTCGATCAAGAAGGTCGCACGGTCAGCAAGACCTTGGCCTTCGCGCATTACGCCGAAGTTGTTGGTGATGTTGCCTGTTTGATCGCCAACCATGTAGTACTGGATTTTGCCGATGGTTTCAGAGCTTGCGTGCCATGCTTTGTGTGTGAAGTGAGTGTCTGTAGAAACAGAGAATACTTCAACACCGCGAGACTGAAGCTCAGCGTAGTTGTCTGCCACATCGCCAAGTTCCGTTGGGCAAACGAACGTGAAGTCAGCTGGGTAGAAGAAGAATACAGCCCATTTGCCTAATACATCTTTTTCAGAAATTTCTACGAATTCGCCGTTTTTAAAAGCTGTTGCATTGAATGGTTTGATTTGTGTGTTGATCATTGTGTATCTCCAAATGTGGGTGAGTGCGTTAACAACAGACGCTATATTAAGTGGCTTTCCATGATTGGTAAAATTGTTATTTACTTGCTTTCTTATTGTTAAAAGCTATTTCTGATCGTGTCTGGTGATAGGACAGATAAATGACACAAATAAAAAAGACCAACACGACATGGTCGGTTGGTCTTAAGTTTGTTTCAAAACGGTGTGATTGTCGTGTTGTTAAGGCTGTCGTGTTAGCGCCATTGGGCGAGTCTGGCCATGTGCAGATGCCGTTCTTGCTCGGCTTGATCGACAGTGATGGGGGTAAACTGAATAACGTCTCCCGGTTTCTGTTGTGCCAAGATGCCGCCGCCAATACGAGTGACACAGCCTATTTTTGGGTAACCCCCGATGGTTTGCCGATCTTGCAGCAGGACGATGGGTTGACCGTCTTTCGGAATTTGAATAGCGCCATAGGCAATGCCTTCAGAAATAATGCCTTTTAAATCGCTATGTACTGCTTGGCCTTCTAGTCGGTACCCCATGCGATCAGAGTGGGAAGACACTGTGTAATCACTGGAGAAAAAATTGGCTCGCTCTAACGAAGAGAACGACTTGTATTGATAGCCTAAAATAACCGGTATTTCTCTTTGGCCGTAATGTGGAATCGCCAAACGTGGCACGGTTTTTTGCGGTTGATGAGGGCTGGCTGAGTAAGGCAGTACATCGCCTTGCTGAAGTTTGTCACCTTTGCCTGTCAGTCCGCCTACTTTTTCACGCATCACGGTGGCCACACTGCCTAAGATGGGGTCGCAGAGAAAACCGCCTGATACCGCGAGGTACGCTCTCAACCCCCAAATAGGTTGATGAAACGCCACTACATCGCCTTTCTTCAGCGCATAGGTACGCCATGGCGAAATCTCTTTGCCATTCAGCGTGGCACCAAGGTCGGCTCCTGTGATGGCCATATTGGTGTTGGCTTGCGCTTCTAAGGTGAGCATACCAAAGGTAATTTCGAGCTGTGGGCAGTTGCTGTTATTGTTCAGTAACGCATTTCCCCAGCGAAATGCCATTTCATCCATTGGGCCACCGGTCGTCAGGCCAATGGACTGATGTCCGTGACGGCCTAGGTCTTGCAAAAGTGCCAATAAACCGGGTTTGATTACGTTAAAAGCCATCCAGCTGACCTCCTTGAACTAAGAACTCGTCTCGTGAAATGGCTTCAAAGCGCACGGCGTCCCCCATGGCAATGAGCGCTAGGTTTTCACTGCCCCAGTCGATCAGATTAACGGGGGTACGACCAATAATTTGCCAACCACCTGGCGTTACACTGGGATAAACCGCGGTTTGGTTTTCCGCGATGGCGACACTGCCGACGGGCACTTTTAAGCGCGGTGTGGTTTTTCTGGGCACATGCAATTCGTCCGGGGTATTGCCTAAAAAAGCAAATCCTGGCGTAAATCCAATCGCGTAAGCCCGATACACTGTTTCGCTGTGACGTTTAATCACCTCGTTGATGCTGAGCTGACAATGCTTAGCCACGTCTTCCAGATCAGGCCCGACTTCTTTGCCGTAATACACAGGAATCACCACTTCGCGCTGATCGTTTAACGAAAAGTCATTTGGGTCAACGGCTTCGATAGACTGACGAAGCGCTTTGACAATGGCAAATCGATCGTACTCATCGTCATCAAACACCACGAGTAGCGTGGTGTAAGAGGGAACTAAGTCGATCACACCATCAAGCCCTGTCAGTTTTTGTGTGACCAAGGCAATGTAATTTGAGGTTGCTTCGCTAATCACCTGACTGAAGGTCAATAAACAAGCGTGATTACTGACCATTTCAATGTGAGGGAAATTGTCATGGCTCATCATTTATATCGCGCTTGTGTTACTAGATGGGTTAGCTTTTAGCCTTTCCACTAAGGTGCGAATGCGCTTTACGGCATCCACCGCGTGGTCACCATCGCCATGCACGCAAATGGTATCGGCATATACGGCAAGACGCTTACCGGAGGCTGTGGTTAAGGTGCCTGTTTCGCACAACTGCTCAACTTGTTTTTCGATCAAGTCAAAACTCCCGTGAACAGCCTTGGGCTCTTTGCGCGGCATCAATCGACCTTCATCCGTGTACAGACGATCGGAAAACGCCTCAAACCAAACCTGAAGGCCATATTTCTTGGCCATTTTCTGGATTTGTGGCGCTTCTGGTACTGCCATCACCATGAGCGGCAGCGTCGCGTCTAGCTCGCTCACCGCTTGCATGACGGTCTCTAACACGGCAAAGTCCGCCATCATGGTGTTGTACAAAGCGCCGTGTGGTTTGACGTAATCCACCTGGGTGTTTTGGCTTTCGCAGATCCCTTTTAATGCGCCAATTTGGTATTGAATAATGGCTTTCAGTTCTTTTGGCGCTATGTCCATATTACGACGCCCAAAACCAACCAAATCTGGGTAAGCGGGGTGTGCGCCTATGGTCACATTGTGTTGTTTTGCCAAGGCCACTGTTTTCGCCATCGTTAGTGGATCGGCTGCATGAAAACCGCACGCCACGTTTGCCTGATCTATATAGGGCATAATCTGATCGTCTAGGCCCATCGGCCATGCGCCGAAGGCTTCGCCCATATCGCAGTTTAATTTCATTGTAGACCCCTTCTGCTGGATTATCTTTGAGACATGGTGGCTGGTAAATAGGTGACTATTTCAGGAAACACGCTGATTAACACAATGGCCAAACCGATTAACAAAAAGAAAGGTAAGGCCGCTTTTGCGACATACAAAATGTTTTTCCCAGTGAGCGCTTGAATCACAAAGAGATTGAAGCCGACCGGCGGGGTGATTTGCGACATTTCCACCACCAAAACGATGAAGATACCAAACCATAAAAGGTCAATATTAGCGGCTTGTACCATGGGCAATATAACAGCTACGGTCAACACCACCACAGAAATGCCATCAAGGAAACAACCTAGAATAACAAACAAGACCGTCAGGTATAAAATCAATTCCATGGGAGACAAAGACATGCCGGAAATCCACAATGCCAAGGCTTTAGGAATACCTAAAAAGCCCATTGCCAAGGTGAGAAAGTGCGCACCGACCAAGATAAAACCTATCATGCAGGAGCTTTTTACAGCTCCTAACAAGCTTTCCATAAAGCTATGACGGCTAAGTGAGCCAGTCATCGCTGCAAGCACCAATGCCCCTGTTACGCCAATCGCCGCGGCCTCCGTTGGTGTTGTAATACCACCGTAGATTGACCCTAAAACAAAGCCAATTAAGCTGACAACGGGCAAGAGCTTGCTTAAGCCTTTAAAGCGCGCAGACCAACTGATTTCTGCTTTGTTTGTTTTGGGCAATTCGTCTTTGTGTAAATATCCCCAGATCATGGTGAAGCCCATAAACAAGCTCACCAATAATAAACCAGGTAAAGCGCCGGCAATAAACAGACGGGCAATAGACACCTCTGCCGCCACACCGTACACAATCAAGATAATAGACGGGGGAATCAACAAGCCTAATGTGCCTGATCCCGCTAAGGTGCCAATCGCCATGCGATCGCTGTAACCTTGTTTGCGCAGCTCAGGTAATGTCATGCGCCCAATGGTGGCCGCGGTGGCCGCAGAAGAGCCGGAAACGGCAGCAAAGATGCCACAACTGAGAATATTCACGTGCAATAATTTACCCGGAACGCCACCTAACCAAGGCGATAATCCTTTGAATAAATCTTCAGATAAACGCGTTCGAAACAGAACTTCCCCCATCCAAATAAACAGCGGCAAAGCGGTTAATGACCAAGCGGTACTCGCCCCCCAACTTGATGTCGCAAAAAGTAGATCAATTCTGTAGTTTTCGGAAAGAATTAAGCCTAAACCGCCAATGGCGATGAGTGTAAACGAGACCCAAACCCCTAAGGATAAAAGCGCCAGCATGGCAAACGCTAATAAAATTGCAATCCACATCATGTCCATTATATTTCCTCCAGAGACAGGGCGTCTTCTTGCTCGCTGTAAGTAGGCTGTTTGCCCTTAAGTAACGCGACGAATGCGTCTAAAATCGCTAAATTCAGCGCGATAACACCCACAGCAACCGGTATTTGAGGAATCCAAAGAGGAATAGGGATGTAGCCGTGAGAGACTTCGTTAAAGATATAGGACTCATACACCATATAGCCGCAGGCATAAGACAAATAGCAGAGCAAGGCAAAGGATAAGGCCAAGATGATGCCTTCTTGGATTTTACGTGGTTTAGGTGAAAAGCGTTGAATCAGTAAGGTCACTCGAATATGGCCGCCCTCTCGAAAGGTATAAGCCAAGCCCAAAAAGGTAGAAGCGGCTAACGCATAACCGGCTAAATCTTCCGCTGAAGGAACGATAAAACCGAAGAGACGGCCAACGATTTGTGCGAGTAATAGCAAAGTAATAATAACGATACACAAACCGGACAACAGGCCAGAGCATTGATAAAGTTTTTCTTTTAATTGGCTCATAGTGTTCACTTTTTTTAATAACATAGAACCTCTCCTCGCTTCTCTCTTGTGAAGAGAGAAGCGCAAAGCCTTGGTATGGATATCTTTGAAGAGAAGAGGGACTATGTGGTTAGGTCATTAGTTTTGGTAGCGGGCTAGAATGTCACCGACTTCTTTTGGTGCTTCGGCTTTCCATTCTTCTGCCATGGTTTTACCTATGGCTTTAAGCTCAGCAACCAACTGCGGAGATGGGTCAGATACCGTCATGCCATTTTCCAACAAGGTCGCTTTGTCTTTTTCCGCGCGTGCCGCTACTTTTGTCCATCCTGCAGCTTCAGCATTTTGCGCGGCGGTTAGGATAACCTCTTGTGTTGTTTGATCTAGACGACGGAAAGCGCGTTTGTTTACCACAATGATGTTTTTCGGAATCCAGGCTTTGATATCTGTGTAGTTATTCACATAATCCCATGCTTGGCTGTCGACACCTGTGGACGGAGAGGTAATCATCGCTTGGATGATGCCCGTGCTCATTGCTTGCGGAATATCAGGCACTTGAATGGTGGTAGGCGTGGTACCCATTAAATC
>CAZBUC010000165.1:0-5642 GCA_964494965.1 uncultured Maribrevibacterium sp. | reverse complement strand
GCGTCATAGGCCTGCTTTGAAAATCTCATCGATTTGCAAACAAATGTTTAAAAGCGACTCTCTTTTATACATTAGCACCAACAAATCAATGAAATCGTCCGGAGCGCAATTATAGACTAGCGAAAAATACTAAGACAAATAGACTGTACAGGCTGTTTTCAATGGTCACCATTCATCAAATGAATGTACCCATAAGCCGAAACAATAATGGTGCAAAATTACATGATTTACTTTCAGTGAAAATTAAAATAAACATTAAAAATCAATGAGATAACAAAAACACCTAACGCTTTACTTTTTCATCAAGCCAATATTTTGTCAGTTAATTACATATTTTATCAACATGATGCAAATACCATGTAAGCGAACAAGATTGACTTTAGTAGCCCATAAACAGTATTTTTTCCGCACCTTCTGGGCCAGGTGGAGTCAACCTACGACGTCTAAGCCCCGAACCAGAGTACGAAGGAGACCATAAATGGCTGATAAAAAAGCACTACTTACAGTGGATGGGATTGATAAAACTATCGAACTTCCTGTTCTTTCCGGCACACTTGGTACAGACGTCATTGATGTCCGTAGCCTGGGTGCCAATGGCGTATTTACCTATGATCCTGGCTTTATGTCTACCGGTTCATGTGAATCCTCTATAACCTACATAGATGGTGACGCAGGGGTTTTATTGCATCGTGGCTACCCAATTGCCCAACTTGCTGAACATTCAGATTACTTGGAAACCTGTTTTTTACTTTTGTACGGAGAGCTTCCTAATGCAAAAGAAAAAGCAGAATTTGAAAGAACCGTTGGCAAACACACCATGGTGAACCAATCGATGCATAAATTCATCGAAGGTTTCCGCAATGACGCACACCCAATGGCTATTATGTGCGGCTTGGTTGGCGCACTGTCTGCTTTTTACCAAGATCATATGGATATAAACAATCCAAAACATCGTGAAATTGCGGCTTTTCGTTTAATATCAAAAATGCCAACTCTAGCGTCTATCTGCTATAAATACTCAAAAGATCAGCCTGTTATGTATCCACGTAACGACCTGTCTTACGCAGAAAACTTCCTCTATATGATGTTTGCTACACCATGCGAAGAATACAAGGTCAATCCTGTTTTCGCTAAAGCAATGGACCGAATTTTCATTCTTCATGCCGATCACGAGCAAAACGCATCTACTTCCACAGTACGTTTAGCCGGTTCTTCAGGCGCCAACCCGTTTGCTTGCATCGCGGCTGGCATTGCAACGCTTTGGGGGCCTGCACACGGCGGTGCTAACGAAGCTGTTCTTACTATGCTAGAAGAGATTGGTGACGTTGAGCACATCGACAAGTTTATTGCAAAAGCAAAAGACAAAAACGACCCTTTCCGCTTAATGGGCTTTGGCCATCGTGTTTATAAAAACTTTGATCCACGAGCCAAAGTAATGCGTGAAACCTGTGATCAAGTACTGGCTGAATTGGGTCAATCTGACGATCCTTTGCTTAAAATCGCTAAACGACTTGAGCAAATCGCTCTAGAAGATCCTTATTTTGTTGAGCGTAAGCTCTATCCAAACGTAGACTTCTATTCAGGCATCATAATGAAAGCAATTGGCATTCCAACCAGTATGTTTACGGTTATTTTCGCTATGTCTCGTACCATTGGATGGATTTCTCATTGGAATGAGATGATCAGTGGGCCATACAAAATCGGACGCCCTCGTCAGCTTTATGTTGGTAAACCCGAGCGTAACTACCCAACTGAAAAATAGCCCATTATTTTCGTTGATAAAAAAACCGCGCATTGGCGCGGTTTTTTTTGCTAAGTGACAACTCGACAGAGAGGATTAACTTTCTTCTACTATTTCAGTATCTTCTATGATTTCAGTGATAGTAGATTGTCCACATTTCTTACACTCCCCTTCGATCCAGACGCGATCCTTGGTTTCAAATTCCTTGGGATTTACCATGCCTAAATCCATTTCCATACAATGATTGCACCAAGTTTGTGATAAAAAATCATTCTGTTCTTCAATAGATCTTGCCGAAAAATCTCGTTCTAAAATACTGTCATTAGCTATGTCTGACATTTAGTTTACTCCACTGTACTGATACGATTTCACCCTGTTTGCATCAGGGTCTAAAGCATTGAGCGGCGCATCAATTAATAAATCGTTTAATGCGACACTGTTAAACAGTTTTTGTTGATCGCCATCAATAGACACAGAAAACTCAACCTTGTCACCATCCACTTTAACCAAAGTAACACTACGAACTACGCCAATGCTTTCAAAATAAGATTGCACCCTATCAAGAGAGGAAAAACTTTTTATACCAACAACCTGAATACCCACTTGATTCGCCGAAGCATCATTGCGGACGGAAGCAAAACGAGAAGAAAACACTTTAGCCAAATGCACAGCCGCTTGATCGAGTAACGCCTCCATGGTGTCTCCACTCAAAGCAAACCGCTCAGTCTGGCCCTGCTGAAGCATAACCAGCAAACTCCCATCCACTTGACCGGCGTACTGACTTACCTTTAGAGCTGCCACAGCATCGGTTCGATAACGTTGACTCGCACTCGCTATGACATCCTCAAAAAAACCCCATACATCAAACGTGGTTAATGCACTCTTGTCTGTATCATCAATCAGGGGCGCGTAAATAGGCACACCCACAGCCATCGCCGATTGTGCAAAACCGTTCAGCACATCCGATGGCGCGTTTGAACCCGCCAATTGTCTGACGCCATCCACATCGCTCACCAACCAAACCAAAACAGACGGCCTATTCTCACCCCAGACGGGGAGATTATTTTGAGACAAAAAACCGTCAATTGACTGTCGATAAAAAGATACTCGTATCTGTTTGCCAGGCACAAGGCCATTTTCTGACGGCAACAATTCATTAAGTGAGGCAACCGCGTGTTCAGAAACCCAAGCCGAAGCCTGTCTCCTTGCCTGTCTCAACAAGTCGCCATTAATGGCATCTTTGTTGCCAGAAACCTTAATCAACACTTCCTCTGCCGCCAAAGCAAAGGCCTCGTTAAGCATTTGTGATTCAGACGCTCTGACAGGTAAATTAATTTCTGCACGATACAGACCTTCTACTGGGACGGCATGCGCTGCCGGAATCAAAAGAATGCCTACTAATAGTAAAAATATACGCAAATTCATAACCCTTCCTTCGTTTATTTGCCTATTCTACTGTCTTAATCGCAAAGAACCATAGCCCTAATGCGCCACTATGCTAAAATGCTGTTTTTTCTCGTACCATGATAAGGCATAGGCAATGACCAAGTCGGATAAACCATCGATTAGTTATAAAGACGCAGGCGTAGATATCAACGCTGGCAATCAACTTGTTGAACGCATTAAAGGCGTAAGCAAAAAAACTCGTCGCCCTGAGGTAATGGGTGGTCTGGGTGGATTTGGTGCCTTGACGCGTCTTCCAACAAAATACAAAAACCCCATTCTTGTGTCCGGCACAGACGGTGTTGGCACCAAACTTCGTTTAGCCATGGACCTAAATCAACACGACACCATTGGTATCGACCTTGTGGCAATGTGCGTTAACGACCTTGTAGTAGCAGGCGCTGAGCCACTATTATTTCTAGATTACTACGCTACTGGCAAACTAGATGTTGATGTGGCAGCCAATGTTGTTACAGGGATTGGCGAAGGCTGCCTACAAGCTGGCTGCGCTTTGGTTGGTGGTGAAACCGCTGAAATGCCGGGCATGTACCATGATGGCGATTACGATCTAGCAGGGTTCTGCGTTGGCGTCGTGGAAGAAGAAAACATTATTGACGGCAGCAAAGTAAAAGCGGGCGACACATTAATCGCTTTAGGTTCATCCGGCCCTCATTCAAATGGTTACTCCCTGATTCGCAAAATCCTTGAAGTCAGCAAAGCCGATCTTAATCAAGACATCGACGGTGTTGCACTAAAAGACGCACTAATGGAGCCAACGCGTATTTACGTTAAATCCATTCTTAAGTTGATGGAATCCGTTTCCGTTAATGCTTTGGCTCACATCACAGGTGGCGGGCTGCTTGAGAACATTCCTCGCGTGCTGCCAGAAGATACCGCCGCTCGCATTGATGCGACCAGCTGGAAACGCCCTGCTGTGTTTGATTGGTTGCAAGAACAAGGAAATGTTGAGCAAGAAGAAATGTACCGTGTATTAAACTGCGGTGTCGGTATGGTACTTTCGATCGATGCTGAAAAAGCAGACGAAGCGCTTTCTATATTAAAAGCCGAAGGCGAGAATGCTTGGATCATTGGTGATATTTGCCTACGCAACGGTGGAAAAGAGGTATTAATCTCCGATCTAGAGGCGCAGGCATGAGTTATCCGATCGTTGTCTTAATTTCTGGCAGCGGCAGCAACTTGCAAGCTTTGATTGATCAAAGTTTGCAAGGGCAACTCGATATCAATATCTGTGCAGTGATTAGCAACAAAGCTGAGGCTTATGGTTTAGAACGAGCTAAATTAGCGGGTATTCCGACTCACACACTCGACCATAAGTCATTTGCGAGTCGAGAAGAGTTTGATGCCGAGCTGCAAGCGATTATTGATCAATACCAACCAAAATTGGTTGTTCTTGCTGGCTTTATGCGTATTTTGACTGAAACGTTTGCGAAACATTACGAAGGTAGAATGCTCAACATTCATCCATCGTTGCTTCCTAAATACAAAGGGTTGAATACTCATCAGCGGGCGATTGATGCAGGCGAAAAAGAGCATGGTGTGTCAGTGCATTTTGTGAGTCCAGAGTTGGACGCAGGTGCCGTTATACTGCAAGCAAGTACAAGTATAGCCACTGACGACACAGCAGAATCTTTGGCTGGAAAGGTCCATGCCTTAGAACACATTATCTATCCTCTGGCTGTAAAATGGTTCAGCGAGGAAAGATTAACATTTCAGAACGGAAAGGCTTTTTTGGATACGAATGCTCTACCACAAAGCGGCATTCTATATAATGAAGCGTTAACATGATGTAGGAGAAGGTATGAGAGCTCGTAAAATTCCAATATTGTTAATGGTTATTTTTATGAGTATTCCCATACTTTCTCTTCTCTCAACAAAAGCAAATGCCACGCAAACGCAAGACACTTTTCTAAAACCCTACTCCGCCGTATATAGCACCGTATGGAAAAAAGGTATTAGTTTAAAAGTAGAAGGCAAGCAAACCTTATCAAAAAAATCAGGCGACCTTTGGCAGTTTGTCTTTAAGGCTGACAGCATGATTGCCTCCCTCAACGAGTCTTCTACTTTTTATGTCAGAAATCACCAAATTGTTCCAACCCAATACGAGTATAAAAGCACAGTTCTAGGAAAAAAAAGGGCTGCCACCTTGACCTTTGACTGGGACAAAGAGCTTGTTCGAAATGATGTAAAAGACAAGCCATGGAACCTTTCTATTAATCCTACCACTCTAGACAAGCTGTCCATTCAATTACAGGTTCGACTGGATTTAAAACAAGGTAAAAACACATTTGACTACCAAATAGCAGACGGTGGCTATATTAAAAATTGGCAGTTCAAACGAGAAAAAATGGAAACCATCAACACCAAGCTTGGCCGAGTGTCTGCTATTAAAATCATTCGTACCGACAATCTCGAGAAAGGCAAAAAGACGTCTTTTTGG
>CAZBUC010000164.1:0-5736 GCA_964494965.1 uncultured Maribrevibacterium sp. | reverse complement strand
CTGCCCGGGCGTAATTACACCAGGCGAATGTAAGATTGGTATCATGCCTGGCCATATTCACATGCCAGGTAAAGTAGGTATCGTGTCTCGTTCTGGTACCTTGACTTATGAAGCGGTTAAGCAAACTACAGATGCTGGCTTCGGTCAATCTACTTGCGTAGGCATTGGTGGTGACCCAATCCCAGGTACTAACTTCATTGACGTATTGGAAATGTTCCAAAACGACCCACAGACTGAAGCGATTGTGATGATCGGTGAAATCGGTGGTACGGCAGAAGAAGAAGCGGCTGCTTACATCAAAGCGAACGTGACTAAGCCTGTTGTTTCTTACATTGCGGGTGTTACGGCTCCTGCTGGTAAGCGCATGGGTCATGCTGGCGCGATCATTTCAGGTGGTAAAGGTACAGCTGATGAGAAGTTTGCTGCCCTTGAAGATGCTGGTGTGAAGACAGTACGTTCTTTGGCCGATATCGGCGCTGGACTGAAAGAAATTACTGGTTGGTAATCCTATAATCTTTGGTGCTTTAAAGAGCGCAATTGATGATAAAATCCCTGCTCCTAGCAGGGATTTTTTTTAGCTGCTTATCGCCACTCTAATGTTACATTAGTAAATACTTTACTGTGTTTCATATAAAAAATAGGCGTCATAATAAAAAGAAGAGGTGAATATAGTGTCACGTGAATCTTGTTACGATATTACGGTAGTGGGCGCGGGAATCGTTGGTTTATCTACCGCTTGGCAACTGGTTCAACGCTATCCAAACCGCCGGATACTATTGGTGGAAAAAGAATCGAAAGTGGGTATACATCAAACTGGCCATAATTCTGGGGTGATTCACGCGGGAGTATATTATGTGCCTGGCAGTCTGAAAGCCGATTTTTGTCAACGAGGTTCTGCAGCGACAAAGGCTTTTTGTACAGAACATCATATCGATTTTGATCAGTGCGGAAAGTTGCTTATCGCGACCAATGATCTTGAAAAAGAACGCATGCAGGCTCTTTTTAAGCGTTGTGAAGAAAATGGTCTAGAGGTCATACAGCTTGATCAGGACGAGTTAAAAGAGCGAGAGCCAAATGTAAAAGGCGTTGGTGCGCTGTTTGTCCCTTCGACTGGCATAGTGAATTACCGACACATTTGTGAAAAACTTGCGGAGCTTTTTGTCAAAGCGGGTGGTGAACTTCGTCTTGACAGTTCTGTTGTGGATTTAGAGGAAAGCCACGAGAGAGTTGCCGTTACCCTAAATAATGATTTGATAAACACTTCATACTTAATAACTTGCGGCGGATTGATGGCCGATCGTTTGACTAAAATGTTGGATATTCC
This sequence comes from uncultured Maribrevibacterium sp., assembly GCA_964494965.1. GTDB lineage: Bacteria > Pseudomonadota > Gammaproteobacteria > Pseudomonadales > Marinomonadaceae > Marinomonas. Next base: position 4,412 of record CAZBUC010000164.1, on the reverse strand, counting down.
CACCGACTTTCAGATTATTCCTTTTCGTGGTGAATATTATCAATTACCAACAAAGCACAATACATTGGTCAATCACCTTATTTATCCTATTCCTGACCCTGACTTGCCTTTTTTAGGGGTTCATCTTACCCGTATGATTGATGGTTCAGTTACGGTCGGTCCTAATGCAGTTCAAGGCTGGAAACGCGAAGGCTATGGCCGTATAAATATCGATTTGCGTGATATATGGGATATGGTCCGTTTTACAGGGTTCTGGAAGTTACTTAAAAACCATTGGCGCACAGGCTTGGTTGAAACAAAAAACTCTTGGTACAAGCCTGGCTATTTAGCACAGGTGAGAAAATATTGTGATCTTGTTGAATTAGACGACTTGCAGGCGTATCCAGCGGGGATTCGAGCCCAAGCTGTAATGAACGACGGCAGTCTTGTGCACGACTTTTTGTTTGCGCAGAGCGCAAGAACGCTGCATGTGTGTAATGCGCCATCGCCTGCAGCGACCAGTGCTTTTCCTATAGGTGAGTACATCATTAATAAATTGGATGAGCAAATGGTGTCTGTCTAGCGACTAAGAGCACAGATCTTAAGCTTTCGTTGAATAATACGGGCTTAGTTTGCGCCTTGGCCATCAGAGGGGTAGAGTGGGGCATGGGCAATTATTTATAAGGAATCAGTATGACAGTATCTAGTAAGCGTCGTTGTTCGACTCGTTTGTCGAAAGGTATAGTCGGCCTTTTACTTCTCACTCAGTTAACCGCTTGCGGCACATTACTTTACCCCGAGCGCAGAGGTCAAACGAGCGGTCAGATAGACGTGGGTGTCGCGGCTTTAAATGCGGTTGGGCTATTGTTTTTTTTCGTTCCTGGTGTGGTTGCGTTTGGGGTGGATTTTATGACAGGCGCGATTTATCTGCCTGGAGGTGGTTTGGCAAATCTAACCGAGGATGAGCTGAAAATGATAAAAAATACACCAGAAACCATTGATGTTGAAACATTCAAAAAGGTCATAGCACAACGTAATGACATTAAACTTCCTCAGGATGTGTATACGGCTCAGCTTAATGTGGTTGAAATGTCATCGACTCAGTCGCTAAAAATGGCCATGGATTTATCCACTGAACGCGTGGCTTTTGCGCGAGTGATGTAAGACTACAGAGCTTTGGTGTAGCGTTGCTTTGGTCTACCGCCCGTCTTATAGTCCAATGTCATGCTCACCTTGCCTTGAGTTTCTAAGTATTCAAGATAACGTCTGGCGGTAATGCGGCTAAGCTGAATTGCTTCTCCTATCTCTTCCGCGGTAAAAGGACGCTCATCTATGGTTTCTAGGTGTTGAGTGAGTTTTTCTAGGGTGTGTTCATCAATGCCCTTTGGTGTGTTTCGGCTACCATCGGGCGTTGCACTTTTTCTAAATAAGGCGTCAATGTCTTGTTGATCGATTTTATCGTGTCTGGTTAGGCGTTTTTTAAAGTCTAAATAGTCATCCAGCGCTTGTAATACGCGAGACATTCGAATGGGTTTGACCAGGTAATCCATCACACCAAGTTGAATGGCTTTTTCAATGGTACCGGTTTCTCTCTCCGCCGTGGTCATAACAAAGGCACTGGTGACGCCTTTGCTTTTTAATAACCTTATCAGATCGATACCGTTTCCGTCTGGAAGGGTGATGTCGACCATGATGAGCTCTGGTTCGAAAGCGCCTGCCTTCAGTTCTGCTTCATGCAGGCTCTCACAGACCGCGACCACGTAAAAGTCTGCATGTTGGTTGATGGTGCTTTCTAACACATAGCTGGCGCGTACATCATCTTCCACTATCATGACAGGAATACGATTCATCTTGAAAGTGCCCGTTTGTCTAAATAAATACTAAAAACCGTCGTGTTCATCTCACTGCGCTCCCAATCAAGGCTACCCTGGTATTGATCAACGACTTTTTTCACCAAATAAAGCCCAATACCATGTTGTTCTGTGTTGTGCTTGCTGCTGACACCAAAGTCTAGTATCCGGCTTGCTAGTTTTTCATCAACGCCTGCGCCACTGTCTTCAACTTGGATCATGATATGGGCATTACGATCACTTAGATAGAGTTTAACGAAAGCTGTGGTTGTAAACCTGTTAGACCATGCCGCGAGTAACGCATTGTCTATTAAGTTACCCACTAAGGTTACTAGAGCGTCGTTGGTGGTTGCGGGGTATCTACCTAGTTGGCAGTCACTTTCAATCACCAACTCAACTTTCAGGTCTTTGGCTTTGTTGTGTTTGGCAAAAATAAGACCTGCTACCGCGCTATTTTCAATGGTTTTAATAATACGCCTTATCGCCACTTGGTCCCCATCACTTTCTTGTTGAAGGAACTCTATGGCATCTTGATAGCGTTCAGCCTGCAGCATACCAGACAACACATTGAGATGATTCGCATATTCATGGGTTTTAGTACGTAATAGATCGGCGTAATTTTTGCTCGCTGTTAACTCTTGTTCTAACGATTTTTCCCCATGATCTGGAAAAAATACAATAACGTATCCCACTTCGCCCTTTAATCGTTTAATAGGGTATATGTTTGCAATAAAGTCTAGCTTTCCTAAGCTAAAGGTATTTTGAGTTATTTGTCCATTTGCTTCTAGAACAAAATGAGAAAGACTTTGGGATTGCTCGCTTAGCCGTGTATTGATCACCTGTGATGAACTCAGCACATTCATGGTGAGCCATTCAATGGCCATACTGTTAATGGCCGTCACCTTTTGTTGGTGATCAATCGCCACAATGCCGTCTCGAATACTGTCTAAAATTAACTCGTGCTCTTTGAATTTTTGAACGATTTCTTCGGGCTCCAGTGATAAAAATGTTCGTTTCAATTTGGCGATTAGGGCTATGGCGATAATCACACCAAGTAGATAAACGAAGATGACCAATAAGCCTGCTTCACGAAGGTGTTGGTGGATCAATTCACTGGTGGTCTTTGATAAATAGCCGACGCTTATGGCACCAATAATGCCAGTGTCATCTCTGATTGGGGTAAAGTGACGGGTGGCTTCCCCCAGTGAGCCGCTGGCTAGGCTGGTAGAGTCTATGCCTTGCTGCAGAGTCGGATAGATGTCATCGCCAATAAACACTTTCCCTACGAGGGAGGGATTAGGGTGGCTAAGACGGACAGCGTTCAGGTCAACCACCACAATGTAAGAGGCATCGGTTTTACTGCGCAAATTTTCGATGTGTTTTTCAAGAGAGGGACTTTGCCCTTTATTACTGGCCTGTACTGCCTGAATAACAGTGCCATCTTGAGCAATAACGCGAGCAAGCTCTAAGCCACGTTTGCCAATCCCATCAAGATACGATTTTTGCAGCGAATAACCCAACACCAAAGCGACAGCAATGACAATAATGGTAATGGTCGAAATCGTGATCAAGGCAAGGTAAGACTTGAGTGTCATCGGCACTTTACAACCATGGTAAAATAAGAGAACCGTATTATACGGTGTTTAGTAAAAGTGCTGCAAAAAAGGCGCTGTATGCAGATTATACAAAAGGGAAAAGCCTTGACGGACTTTTCCCTTCGATTGCTTGGTCTTGTCTATTTTAGTGAGAGACGCTATGCGAGGGCTTGCACGACCAAGGTGGCAAGAATCAGCATGAAGGCCCCGCCAATTCGAGAAGAAATTTGTGCGAAAGGCATCAATTCCATGCGTTTACTTGCGGCCAGTACCGCCACATCACCAGTACCTCCCATGTTCGCCATGCAAAGCCCCCCCGTAATGGCGGCTTCTATTGGGTAAAACCCCATCATCCAACCGATTAGACCAGCACCAAACGCGGCGCCCAGTACCGTGATTAAGACCAACAAGAAATACATGGGAGAAAGAGCGTCGACTATTTGGTTAAGATCAGTGTAGGCCACACCGATCCCCACCAACAGAGCTGGCGTTAGATTACTGACAACAAATTTATACCAAGAGTAGGCGGCTTGCTCGAGCGCTTTAGGCATGATGCCAGAGACCTTAATAATGGCGATAGATAGAATCATCAGAGCGTAGGTGTGCATACTGATGTAGTTTGATAGAAGAGACCCAAGAAAATACATACTGACGGCCAACAAGGCGCCAATGCCTAAAATGGTGACATCAAGTGGTGATTTTGAGGCGCTTTCTTCTTCAAGCGGTTTTTGTCCGCGAATGAGTTGGCCATTTCCTGTCAAGCTTGGGGCGACTTGGCCTAACTTATGGAGTAAGCCTGCCATCACAATAGCCAGTGCATTACCAATGGCCAGTGCAGGCACCATTTGAGACATCAAGGATTCTGCGCTAGCGCCGGTTTTGCCCGACATGATTTCAACCAGCGGCACAGCGCCTGCCCCCATACCACCGCCCATAATGGGAAGAGCGATTAGCATGACAGAATCGTAAAAATCTTTACTCACCATCA
>CAZBUC010000163.1:0-5744 GCA_964494965.1 uncultured Maribrevibacterium sp. | reverse complement strand
TTTCCAGAATGCACCAAACACCTTGGCCCCATTGTACAAGGCACAGTAGTACCCAATGGCGCTCGTGTACCTGGTACATCCTTGTCTCTCGACCCTGTTAAAGCCGCCTGGGACATTGGCTGCATCATTCGTTGGCTGGATTACAACGATACTTGGTTGGCGGCAGAATGGGGACATCCTTCCGATAACCTTGGTGGCATTTTGGCGGTCGCGGATCATCTTTCACAAGTTCGACTATCAAAGGGCGACAGCCCAATGACCATGCGCGAAGTGCTAGAAGCCATGGTCATGGCCCATGAAATCCAAGGGGTTATTGCCCTAGAAAACTCGTTCAACCGTGTGGGTTTGTGTCACGTGCTTTTAGTACGGGTGGCGTCGGTTGCGGTCGTTACCAAGATGATGGGCGGTGACAGAGAGCAAATCATGGCGGCAATTTCTCAAGCCTGGGTCGATGGCTCGGCTTTACGTACTTATCGTCATGCGCCAAACGCTGGCTCACGTAAATCTTGGGCAGCGGGCGATGCCACGTCCCGTGCGGTGCGTTTAGCAGATATGTCGATGCGTGGCGAAATGGGCATTCCTGGTGTGCTAACGGCTGATCAATGGGGCTTTTATGACGTATCTTTCTCAAAAACCAACAAAGACCAAGCCATCAAACCAAATGACAAACGTCAGTTTTCTTTCTCGCAAGATTACGGCACTTATGTGATGGAAAACGTCTTGTTTAAGATCTCCTTCCCCGCCGAGTTCCATGCCCAAACGGCAGCCGAAGCCGCTGTGACCTTGCATCCTTTGGTGAAAGACCGTTTAGCCGACATCGACAAGATTGTTATTCGTACCCATGAATCGGCGATTCGTATTATTTCCAAATCCGGTCCATTGGCGAATGCCGCCGACCGCGATCATTGCTTGCAATACATGGCCGCTGTACCGCTGGCCTTTGGTAACCTGATCGCTGAACATTACGAAGATGACTTCCATGCCGCTAACCCCATCATCGATGAGCTGCGCAATAAAATGGAAATCGTCGAAGACAAACGCTTCACATCCGAATATCTAGAGGCCGATAAACGCTCTATCGCCAATGCGATTCAGGTATTCTTTAAAGACGGCAGCAGCACTGAAGAAGTGGTGGTGGAATACCCAGTCGGACACCGTCGTCGTCGTGAAGAAGGTATCCCTCTGCTTGAACAGAAATTTAAAAACAACTTGGCAACGCGTTTTCCAAGCCATCAATGCCAGAACATTTTTGCGCTTTGCAAAGATCAAAAAGCCCTTGAAAACACCGCCGTAAATCGCTTCATGGATCTATTTGTCATCGCTTAAGTTCGTTTGCATAAACGAATTCATCCATTCAAAAGCCGTTATGACATAACGGCTTTTTCTTTTTTCTGCTCTTCTTTTTTCTGCTCGTCTTTTTTCTGCTCTTCTTTGCCTATCTTTTTTCTTGTTATTAGTAACCTCCTATAAATTTGCTTTATTTGATCATTAAAACGTCACTTTTGCCTTTTAATTTATACCTTGCTTGATATTCACGCTTATAAGTGACTTAAAACCAACAAATGAGAAATAATATCATTTGAAGTTTTGGTCTTATTTGCTAGAGTAGCGGCCATTAACCCACCATTTCCACAGTAACACCCAATGACATAGGATGTTCTACTCATGATGACGACCATACGTAATATGCGCTTACCAAACCAAGTCAGCCTTGGCGCACTGGTGCTTATTTCCGTGATTTTTGTGTTGCTTTTTCTCGCAATCAGTAATCTGCTCAATATCAAAATTAATGACATAGTTACCCACCATCAAAAAAACGAAGTCGCGCTCGTAGCACATGAGCTCGAAACAGGATATGACCTAACCAAGCACAACCTAGAACGTACTTCTGACTTACTCAACATGGCATTATCGCCGCTGATTCGTCGTCAAAATCAAACAATCATGATGAATGAGCGTCCTATTGAAGCCAATCCGACACTATTGCAAACCTTAAAAAGCGGCTCTCAATCCGAGATCTTACTAGCGGAACGGAACAATAACCAATACTCGGTAATTGCCTCGTCATCTAACCTGAACGTATCACGCTTCAGCACACCTGCGACGTTCGAGTCTTTTGGTAAGCTAACAATCAACCAGAAAACTTACTTAACCAACATCACTCCGTTAGACAGCGATAAGAGTGTGTACATTGTGAATCTGATCCCTCTTGAGCAGGTGCTAAATGGTATGGCACAGCACCTCAAAACACTGTCTTTTGGCCGACAAGGCTATGTGTTTGTTGCAGACACCGGGGCCAACGAAGGCAATATGTTGATTCACCCTAGCGCGAACGTCACGGGGAAAAACATTTTCACCCTATTCCCTAGCGTCAGAAACGAATTTCAAAAGATGTTTCGAAACGACGAAGGGGTTCTTTATTACAAAGTGCAAATACAAGGACAGGATGCTGACGTACAAGAGTCCAAAGCAATTTTTCAAAAAGTAAACGGTTGGGATTGGGTCGTTGCAATCAAAACCTACACGGCTGAGTACCAAGCAGATATCAATGCCATCCTTTACATCACAGCTGCGGTAGCCTCTGCTGGAGCCATATTATTAGCCTTGTCATTGTGGTGGTTTATTAGACGCGCTTTACGCCCTTTGATCGACATCAGCCAAGGGTTAAAAGCCATTGGACAGGGAGACTTAACGTTTCGCTTTCAACGTCAAGCGCCTTCCACAAGTAATAATGAGCTACACCATCTACAAATCGCCGCTCAGGTGATGCGTAAAGATTTACTCATACTGATCAAACAAGTCAGTGAATCCAGCCGTGAATTATTGGCTTCTTCTAATCAAATCAATGAAGTCAATCAACACTTAAACGCCAGCGCCACGAAAAGCACGCAAGCCTGCACGGAAGTCGCTTCTGCTATTGAGCAAGTTTCTGCCTCCACTCAAGAAGTGGCTAGTAGCTCTATTGAAGTGTCCAGCGAAAGTAATGCCGTTAATAATGTAACAGAGCAAGGTTTCGAGGCCGTACAGCAAGTTGAAAGAACTGTTGGCAACCTGTCCAGTTCGTTTGAACATGCCGCACAAACCATCGCCGAAGTAGAAAGTAGCACCACCAACATTGGCGCGGTTGTCAGCGTCATCAACTCTATCGCGGAACAAACCAACTTATTGGCATTAAATGCCGCCATCGAAGCCGCACGTGCAGGAGAACAAGGTCGTGGATTTGCGGTGGTCGCTGATGAGGTTCGAGTGTTAGCACAACGCACCCAACAATCTACCGAAGAAATTCAAACCGTTGTGTTACGCTTACAAGAAGGCAGCCGCTCTGCAGTGAGCACCATGCAAAACGGACGCGATCAGGTTGCACTCAGCGTCAAGCAAACCACAGACGCCGCTGAACTTCTGTCGCAAATTCGTCAATCCATGGGCGTAGTAGCCAAAGGCATTGAAAGTGTCGCAGCAGCAACAGAAGAACAAAGCGTGGCCGCCATTCAAATAAAAGGCAACACCGGACATTTGTTTGAATCCGCACAAGCCACACTCGACGAGGTAAGGAATTCGCAAACCCACAGTCATCGCATTGGCGAGCTAGCGCGGCAATTACAAGAACACCTGACCAAATTTAAAATAGACTAGCTTGGAAGAATATGACCACCACAGCGTCGTTGCATCGACAAAGGTTACACCGCCATTGCGTGCTAAGTCTTGCATCCTGGCAAGAGACGCTTGATCGATTCTCCGCGCTGTGCACTCCTGAGGTAGATGGCTTAATTGTGAGCCATCTTGCTGTGGAACACCCTTTCCTTCCCCACATGGGGTTTAATGCACTCAACAAAACCCTAGGCCAAAGTTACGGGGCTGTGCTGCTAGACCTAAGCCAAGGATTGCATTTATCCGCTTTGGCTATGGTGGCCGGGACCGTCAACGGCGGTGGTTTGTTTGTCATTTACCTTGGTGAGGATTGGCAACACAGCGCCGATCTTGAACTCGCCCGCTGCCTGCCTTGGCCCTTGGAGGCAGAAACGCAAACCAGTTTTTATAAGTCACTTTTTTGGGACGCGTTAACTCAACCAGACTCGCCCTTTTCGACACAGTGGCCAGGAACATGGTGCCCCAGTGTGACCTCTGATGAACCAAATACCTTGACAGAGGAACAAGCGTCGCTTATTTCAAATATGCTCTCGACGCTTGATCAAGCCAGTGCTCACCTACTTTTAGCCCCCAGAGGGCGAGGTAAATCTTATGCTCTTGGGTGCTTTTTAGCGCAAACACAGCGCAATGGATTAAGTGTGATGTCAACGGCCGCCACGCTTCACAATGTGGTCACCTTAAAATCAGCCTTTGAACAAGGCTCCGGCGTATTGCCATTTCAAGCGCCAGACGCATTGCTTGCTTCGAACCAAACATACGGTGTACTCGTGGTTGACGAGGCCGCCAGCTTGCCGTTACCCATGTTGAATAAGTTGCTCAACAAAGCCGCTCATATCGTGTTCAGCAGTACAGACTATGGTTACGAAGGATCAGGACGGGGCTTTGGTATTCGCTTTGTCGAGCAGCTTGCTCAACATCAAAGACAAGTGTTTTCCCATCGCTTAACTCAGCCTATTCGATGGGGAGAAAATGACCCACTGGAATCCTGGCTACACCAATGCTTATTTTCCGATTATCACGCGTCGTTCCGTCATCCACACCAGCCAGCGACAGTTCGGGGACGAGCCTGGTTGCAACATCCTCAATTATTAGATCAAACTTTTGCCTTATTGGTCAGTGCTCATTACCAAACCACACCCGATAACAAAAGATGGCTCGTAGACGACCCTAGTGTCATCACTTTTTTACAATACAACCAAGATCGACTTATTGCCGTTGCCTTGGTAATTGAAGAGGGAAGATTGCCCGACGAGCTTGCCCAGCAAGTGGCCCAAGGAAGGCGACGTCCTCGTGGTCATCTGCTACCACAATCATTACTCGCACACGAAGGCATTGAAGACGCTGGCGCTTTTTCTTATTGGCGCATCAGTCGTATTGCTGTTGCCGCCTCACAGCAACGCCAAGGCCGAGGCAGTCAACTGGTGCAGGGCATACAAACCAAAGCCAAGGAAGAGTCCATAGACTTTGTATGCACCAGTTTTGCCGCAACAGCAGACGTCATCGCATTTTGGCAACACAACCATTTTCAGAGTGTGCGGTTAGGAACCAGCCAAGACCACGCCAGTGGAAGCTACTCGCTGATGATGCTACACGCCACCTCGGCGCGAGCGGAACCCAAGCAGAACCTATGGCACGGTTTTTTTGCACGCCACTGGCATACGGATTTAACATTGGGCTTGCGGACATTGCCAGACGACCTCTGTAAAGCATTAACCCAAGAGTGCGCCTTCTTAGACAGAGATTCACTGCACGAACTCAACAACAAAGACCTCGCGGATTTGCACTATTTTTGTGATCATCACCGACCCTACGACACCATAAGAACCGCCCTGTACGCACTGGTATTATTACTGCGTAAGCGGAACCAACTGGATACCCAAACGCCACAAGACAGCCATCTACTGGGCTGTGCTTTCAACACCTTGTCAGAAAAAGACGCCCATAGACTCGGCTTTGACGGCAAAAAAGCGTTTTATCGTGCCCTAAAAGAGCGAGTAAGTCGTGAATTGGAAAAATTATCGATGACACATTAGGATGGTGCCCAGAGACGGAATCGAACCGCCAGACCAAGCAGACGAGTTAATTGATAACGAGGA
>CAZBUC010000162.1:0-5747 GCA_964494965.1 uncultured Maribrevibacterium sp. | reverse complement strand
ATGACCTTGCGAGTTATTGCGAAGCATCGCTAATCACACGCTGTAATAAGCGGCGAATTAGTAAAAGCAAAAGAACGAGAGAAGAGAACAAAAGAAGAAAGGATGTCCGAGAGCGCAAAGAAAGAACAATATCACCAGAAAAGGGAGTAACCGGCGATATTGTTCTTCTCTTTAACTACATCTTAGAAGTTATAGTTAAAACGAACTCGTGCTGCGGTGGTTTTGTCATTCGTAGTAGCCGCGACTTTGTCGGCCGTAGAATGTGACGCCGCAAAGGTAACCGTTGCGTTTTCAATGTCTAACAATGGCATGGAGTAAGCCACATACGTCGTTAGCAAGGATGGATCGTCGCCTGTTTTATTGTCTACACTGGAGCTGATCAAACCTAGACCGAAGTTGCCGTAGGTCATGTTGGCTGTCAAAGACGTGACTTTTTTGTCTGTCTCATCGTTTTTGCTGGACGCTGCTGCTACGTTAACGTTGGCCGCGCCTACGTTGAAGTTAGCCGCCAAACCGTAACCTGACATGTCCACTTTTTCAGTGGCGTTTTTATCGTAGCTAATGCTTTCAAAGCCTGCTGTGTAAGTCACGCCGTCTGTCATGATGGTAACCACAGGACGAACACCAGAAATAGCGGTTGTATCATCACCATCTTTATCGCCGTAGATAGTACCTAGCTCAAACTTGACGTTTTCACTGGCATTAACGTGGAGAGCAATTTGACCACTGCCACCAGATCCAGCACGACCACGTGCTTCACCTGCGTTATATACAGAAGCATCATCACCACCTGCATGCTCAACCACAACGTCTTTCCCTAGTGGAAACAGGTTGGCCGCTTCAAAACGACCCGCTTGAATATCCCATGCGCTGTTACCAAACTTGATGAAAGCATCGTCCACCGCTGTTGTTCCATCGGTCTTTATCAATGCCGTTCCCTTACCGGAAACAAAGTTATCGCCTGCCGTATGCTCACCTGTCACGTTTAAGGCAACACGGCCTGATTGTGTGTAAGCGGTGTCACCCACGGCTTTGTCTACCATAGTGGTGTCTAATTCGAAGTCGGCATTGAAAGAAGGGGCAGCGTGAATGGCGCCAGCTGATAGAAGTCCGCTGACAATGGCTGTGTAAAGAATCGTTTTTTTCATAGTTTCAAACCCAAATGTTTGTTGTTTTTATAGTGACTGAATGCTTAAAAACATATGTTTTCGGTATTAATAATACATTTCAGTAACTTTATTACAACAAACCAGAAGGTAAAAATGTTCTTATTTTTTACTTAATTTTGCAACAAAACTTTTATTTAATTTAAGTCATTGTTTTATATATAAATAATAATTCAAAAAATAAATCATTTTTTGCTAATGTGTAAAAACAAAGATAAAAATAGAGTCTGGATAAGTTTTGTTAAGCTGATGGGCGATTGGAAGGTGAAATTTAACTACTTTCAGGTCATTTACTAAAATATTGATCAATCAGGCTTTTTCTGGACCTAACAATCGGCAAATTTCATTGGCATGCGAGCCCTGTAGATTATGGTCGGGTGCGCGTTTGTCGTGGCGACAAGCCGGTAAATTTGCGATAAGCGCGGGAAAACGCCGACGCACTGGCGAAGCCAAATTGGTCCGCAAGGGCCGCGATCGGGATGGCCGTGTTTTTGATAAGATGATGCGCCTGTTGAAGCTTGCGCGCGAGTAGGTACTTTTGTGGGCTAACGCCAAGCTGCTGTTGGCAAACCACATAGAAATGGCTTTCACTCATATTAAAATACTGCGCCAGCCACTCGTTCGTAAGGGGCTGGTCGGTTTGCTGATCAATTAACGCGTTCAGTACGGCCAGATCCAACCGCTGGTGCGCCACGCTACGCCAGGCTTTGTCTTGCTCTGTGACTATGTCGGACACCTGCAACAAGATCATCGGCAACATTTGTGTGCTCACTCGGCGCCTAACCGCTGCATCGCCGTGCTGTAATTGTTTGGCGGTCAATGCCAAACACCCCATCAGCTCCACCGGTAATTGAGAAAATAACGACGACGAGCACATCAAGGTATGCAGCGATACTCCTGAGCTTTCTGTGATGTAAGTCATCAGCGGATCGTGCTGATGCAGATCAACCACCAGCAACTCACAATCTTGGGAGTGCCCAGAAAACAAGTGTGGCACCTGATAAGGCGCCAAAGCAAAATGCCCTCGGCTTAAAGCGCGAGACAAGGGTGGCAATTCGCAAGTCATCTTGCCTTGCCAGCCGATCAGAATTTGAGCGTGATCGTGTAGATGCTCTCCTTGCTGTAGGGCAATTAGATTACGTCGAATTTCGCTTTGCATCGCTTTAGCCTATTCATTTACGCCATGTCACCTGTCTTTATATCAACTCCTTTGCAGACTGCATAGTCTTGGCATAAATCATGGTAGTTTCGGTCAACTCTTAGCTGGCTGGGCAGGTTAGCATGATAACCATCTTAAACAGAGCAATGACTGACGTTACAAGGAGTCGCACCATGCACATTTCAGCAGACACATTACGCGAACGGTTAACCTGGCCAAACATGATCGCAGCACTGCGCGCTATTTTTGTGGCCGACGTAAAGGCACCCGTGCGCCATCACCATTTTATGGATGTGCCCAACGCTCCCCAAGCCACCTTGTTGCTGATGCCCGCGTGGATCGAAGGCCAATACCTCGGGGTGAAGCAAGTCAACGTCTTTCCTGGCAACAACGCACAGGGGCTGCCTGGACTCACCAGTTTGTACACATTAAGCTGCGGAAAAACCGGCCAAACCTTGGCACAAATGGATGGTAATGTGATCACCGCGATTCGCACCGCAGCGGCCTCGGCATTGGCGTCCTCATTTTTGTCGCGTGACGACACACGCTCCATGTTGATGATAGGCGCTGGACGTATGGGTCAGCATCTCATACCAGCCCATTGTAGTGTGCGGCCCATCGACACTGTATGGGTCTGGGATCGTAACCCTGAAGTAGCGACCAAATTAGTAGAACACGTGCGCGCTCAAGGTCTTAACGCGCACCTGTGCACCACTCAAGCTCTGCCTGACGTCGCTGGAGACGTTGACCTCATCAGCTGCGCCACCATGGCCAATGACCCTGTCCTTTTAGGTGCCTGGCTAAAACCGGGCGTGCACGTCGATTTAGTGGGCAGTTTCACCCCAACTATGCGGGAAGTCGACAATGAAGCCATGCAAAAAGCCGCCATCTTCGTCGATACGCGGGCGGGTGCGCTGGCGGAGACTGGTGATTTAATTATCCCGATCAAAGAAGGCGCTATCGCAGCGACCGATATCCACGCTGAACTGACCGAACTGTGTGGCGACACACATACTGGTAGACAGGCGCTTGCCGAGCCAGACCAAGCCATTACTGTCTTTAAGTCGGTGGGGGATTCCCGTGAAGACCTAGCGGCGGCTATTTTGGCCTATGAGCAGCTATGATGACGCCTGTTACTGAGAGCGCGTCAAACTCGTCTTTGCCCGCACAGTTTGCCGTGGTAGGCGCTGGTGTAGTGGGGCTTTGTGTCGCATTAGAAGCCCAGCGAGCCGGCTATAAGGTCACCTTGGTGGATGAAAAATCACCGGGCACATCCGCTTCTTCGGGAAATGCAGGGTATTTAGCCACTGAGATCATCGATCCTTTGGGCACACCTGAGGTGCTGCGCTCGGCATTTAAGCTCTGGTTAGATCCAAACGGCCCCATTTGCACTCCCGTTCGCTACGCCATAAAAGCGGCCCCTTGGTATTGGCGCTTTGTCCAAGCCGCCCAAGCGGAACCAGCACAGCGAGGCACAGAAATGATTCATCAGTTGAACAGATTGGCGGCCGATGCGTGGCGGCGAACCCTAACCGACATTGGTGCAGACGCCCTAATGATAAAAAGTGGACACCTAGTCGTGTGGCAAAATCCTAACAATCGCCACGAAGCACAACAACTGATAAACAAGATGCAAGGTTACGCTATCGCGTGCGAACTGGTAGAGGGGCAAACCTTGGCCCAGCTCGAGCCTGAACTCAGCGAAACCCTGAGCCACGCGGTGTTTTTCCCCGACATTTATCGCTTATCCGACCCTTACGACGTGTGTCGGGCCTTGTTTGCTGCCTTTTTGGCACGAGGAGGGGATTTCATTCACCAGCGCGTACACACACTGAAAGCCGCATCGACCGACATACAGCTGGGCATTACTGAAAAGCCGATGACTTTTGATAAGGTGGCGATTTGTGGCGGTGCCTGGAGCAAAAGCCTACTAGAACAGGTGGATATTCAGGTGCCTTTAGAAGCCGAACGCGGTTACCACGTCACCTTCCCCAATGACGCGACCCGCATTCATCACACCATACTGTCGGCCGAACGCAAGCTGGTGCTGTCGCCCTTAAACTCGGGATTGCGCGCTGTAGGGATGAGTGAAATTGGAGGTTTGCATTTGCCGCCAATTCAAAAGCGCTATCAGGTATTACGAACGCAAACAAAGGGATTATTACCTAGGTTGTTCGACAATCCGACGCTTCAATCAAGCGAATGGATGGGGCATCGACCGTCTTTACCCGACTCTTTGCCGGTAATTGATCTGCATCCGCGCTACCCGAGATTGTGCTTCGCGTTTGGCCACCAACATTTGGGTATTACGCAAGCCGCGATTAGCGCGGAATTGCTGCTCGCCAAAGTCGAGCATCGCCCGACGGCGGTTCCGATGGACGCGTTACGCGTTAACCGTTTTTAAACTCGCTGTTGCACTCTAGGATGTCGGTCAAGCGCGCCAAGGACTCTTCATAGAGTGACCTAAGCGCGTCAATGTCGTCGCTGTGGTCATTTTGACTCATATGAAGCGGATTGTTGTCGCTGTCATGGAGCTCTAAACGTCGAAACGCCACGGCCAAGGTTTGCGCACCGACCGCATCGGCGTCACCGGCCAAACGGTGGGCAATATCGGCTAATTCGTACCAATCTTGTTGGTCATTCATGTCGCTCAATTCGTCCAAGCCGCGCACCATGGCAGAGGAAAATAAGGCCACCAGTTTTTGCAGGCGTTGTTTACCCAGTGCCGTCAAATGGGAGTAAATCAGACTGATATTGATCAAACCAATGCTCACATGATGATCCATGACAATCTGGCTATTGCGATCCCCCATCACCTGGTACAAGAGTTCTCGATTAAAGGGCTTAGGAATGACGGCACGAATGCCAATGTCGTGACACTGCTTCACATTGCTGGGCAGCACATTGGCGGTCAATGCCACAATCGGGGTCGTGGCGTTCATCTGTTGACCGTGGCGAATTTGGTCTGCCACATCAAGCCCACTCAGTGACGGTAAATGAATGTCCATTAAGATCAAATCAAAAGGCTGCTGATTGGCTTTTTGCAGCGCTTCTTGACCATCCACGGCCAAGGTGACCTGATGGCCATCTTGTTCTAAAAGCTCGGTGGTAACCGCTTGATTAATGGGGGTATCTTCCACCAAAAGCACCGACATGGGCGCCAATTTTAGGGGAGTTTTAGGTTGTTCTGTAACAGGGCTTTGCTTTTCATCGAGCGGTGTAAGCGGCACATAAAACCAAAACACGCTCCCCCGTCCTTCTTCACTTTCTACGCCCATTTCGCCCTCTAACACACGCACCAATTGCGCGGTGATCGCCAGTCCTAAGCCAGTGCCTTCATACTGGCGAGTGCGGGCGCTATCGACCTGACTAAAGGTTTGAAACAGCCGATCCTGCTTTTCTAAAGAAACACCGATGCCCGT
>CAZBUC010000161.1:0-5792 GCA_964494965.1 uncultured Maribrevibacterium sp. | reverse complement strand
TTTCAAATTGTTTTAGCAATGCTAGGGCTTGGCGTTGGCCTTCGGGGAGTCCGATTTGAAAGCGCAGCAAAGGGTGTTCGAAGGTGTTATTTTCGACGACTTGGCAAGAGGTAATGAACCAGCTAACGAGGCTGCCGATGGCTTCTTTACGCAAGTGACTCTGGCGGCTGAAAAGTTGTGTACGGATGCTGTTAAGGTTTTCTGCTAGAAAAGGGGATGCTAAAGCGGCCAGTTTCGGTTCCAAGTGTTCTAACCACATATCCTTGGTGACCATACCCAGCACGATAGCGTCTTCTAGATCATGAACCCCATAGGCAATGTCGTCTGCTAAATCCATGATGCTGGTATCAAAACTGGCATGCTTGGATTTTGCGTGATGGCCTTTTTCGACTGGCCCTACCGCTTGCAACAGCACCTTGTCTGTCTCGCTAAAGGGTTCGATGATCCAGTCTAATAAGTCTCGCTCTTCTTGGTAAACACATTTTGGTGGTGACCAGTCAGACGCCTTGAATTGACGGAAGTTGGCTGGTTTTTTAGGGTAGCTTCCCACCACATCCGCATGTAAAACGGGGTATTTTAAAATCCCAAGCAATGTGCGTCGGGTAACATCCATTCCGTAAGTAGGCGAGTAAGAGCCGCGTTTACCGAGTATCCGCAGCGATTGAGCGTTCCCCTCAAATCCTCCATAGTCTTGCATCATGTAATTTAACGCAACTTCCCCCCCATGACCAAAAGGTGGGTGACCAATATCATGGCTCAAACAAATCGTTTCTATTAACGCATCGTCCGCTAACCAAGATTGAAAACTGGCATCAGGGGCTGAGCTGTGCCTTAACTGATGGACAATGCCATCACCAATCTGCGCCACTTCTAAAGAATGTGTCAAGCGTGTTCGACTGTAGTCATTTTGTCGAATGGACAGTATTTGTGTTTTGGATTGTAAACGGCGAAATGCCGCGCTGTGAATGATTCTAGCGCGGTCGCGTTGATAAGGTGTGCGGTAATCATTTTGTCGGGGAGCCTGATGGCCAGATTGCCTCTCATGCCATGAAACCATTTCTTCTTGTGCGTTTTTCATGCGATCAGTCCATAAAGCGAATAAATTTGAGTCTTTCACGAAAACACGATGTAGGTCAATGTTCATGCAAAAGGCCTTCGGCATAATGCGATTTACTATAAGGAATCTTTATGCTGAATACACAACATCTCATCACGTTTAAAGCGTTAGTTGAAACGGGCAGCTTTACCAAAACCGCCAAACTGTTAGGACTGACTCAGCCAGCCGTTTGCCAGCTCATCCAAAAATTGGAGCGATGTTTGGGGGAGCCCTTGCTGGTAAGGCATGGTCGTATAACCGATATGACACCAGCAGGGGAGGTTTTGTGGCAACATATCAGAGAATTGGAACTCTGTTACGAGCACTTTATTGATTCTTGGGAAGCGTATTTAGCCGCTCGTTCTGCGAAAGCGTTAGACACTGTTTTGCTAGAGCGGCAAGAGCATTCTTAAAAACTAGGATTGAGCCGTTGGTATTAGGTTACCAATATGTAATCCACATTCTTTGTTGTCGGACTCTTCCCACCACCAGCGACCTTCACGTTCATGCTGGTTTGGGAGGATTGGACGAGTGCAGGGTTCGCAGCCAATACTGGTAAACCCTTTTAAGTGCAGTTCATTGTAGGGAACATCAAACATCTTGATGTAATTCCAAACGTCTTCAGAAGACCAATTAGCCAGTGGGTTGAATTTAAACAAATCTTTTGTATCTGTGCTGAAGGCGCTGTCTTTTTCAGCAAAGGCCAGTACGTTACGTGTGCCAGGGCTTTGGTCTTTACGTTGCCCTGTTACCCAAGCATCAAGGGTAGCCAGTTTGCGTTTTAGAGGTTGCACTTTACGGATACCGCAGCATTCCTTATGGCCGTCTTCGAAAAAGCTAAACAAGCCTTTTTCGCGAGTGAAGCCTTCTAGTGCTTCTCTATCGGGGGAAAGAATATCGATGTTGATCTTATAATGTTTGCGTACTTGCTCAATGAAACGATAAGTCTCCGCATGCAAACGCCCAGTGTCTAACGAGAACACCTTTAGGTCTTTTTTGGCTTTAATGGCCATATCAATTAGCACTACGTCTTCGGCGCCGCTAAAAGAAATGGCGATATTATCGAATTCTTTCATCGCGTTATGGAGGATTTTTTGCGCTTCGTCTTCTTTGTTGTTGGCAATAAAAGAGGCTAAATCAAAAGCAGGCATAAGTTCAATTACCGTGTTTGAGGTTAAATTAGCTGTACCATAACAATTTGCAGCAATGAAAGAAAAGAAGAAACAACACTAACCTTATAATATGAAAAGCGGTTTAACGTATGTGTCTGGCTAATGTCTGATAAAGGCCATACAAAATACCTGCCGTGACCCCCCAGATGCGAATATCCTGATAATCAATTTCAAAGAATCCAAGGGACAAGGGGTTGAGTTTATTCTTTTTGAAACGGTAGTTTTGTGGCGTTAGTAAAAAGCGCAAAGGCACCCAATGCACGGATTTCACCTCTTCTTCGCATAAACTAAGCTCACTACGGCGAGTCATCTCGGCGACTATGGGCTTGATACAGTAGCCCGATGTTGTGCAGTATTCTCCCAGCTCTCCTAATAAATCAAAACAGTCAGGCGATAGTCCAACCTCTTCTAAAGTTTCTCGCAGTGCAGTGTATTGGATACTCGAATCTTCGGGATCATGCTTACCGCCAGGGAAAGCAATTTGTCCAGGATGGTTGCGCATGTGTAACGCCCGCTGAGTAAGCAGAACGTAGAGCTCCCCGTTTTCTGGCTGTCGCCAAATGGGAATTAACACCGCCGCCGATCGATATTTTAGATTACAACTGCTCGGCAATGTAATCTCATCGGGGTTATGTATTTGTTGTGCATAGGGTTCACTATCTAATGCCGCCCGTATTTCATCTAGGCTCAAGTCAATAGGGGGAGCATTTAAAAACGCCTCTATGTCAGACATAATTCGGCCTACTTCAAAAAGACTTGCTCTAGAGTATGGGTTAATTTCCCCACTTTGGTAAAGGTTTCTTGGTATTCTTGTTCACATTGTGAGTCAGCGACCAAGCCACCGCCCGCCCAACAATGCAGTTTTCCATGATCGGCCACTAGGGTGCGAATGGTGATGCTGGAGTCCATTTGACCATTAGCGCTGAAGTAAACAATAGCACCGCAGTACACAGAACGCTCGTGGGGTTCCAGTTCGTCAATGATTTGCATAGCGCGTATTTTCGGTGCCCCAGTGATAGAGCCACCAGGAAAGCTTTGATGAAACACACGAATGGCCTGATCGGCTTGATCAATTCTGCCTTCTACCGTGGAGACGAGATGGTGTACGTTAGCAAAGCTTTCCAGGGCAAACAGTTTCGGAACCTTAATGCTTCCGGTTAAACAGGTGCGCCCCAGATCGTTACGCAACAGGTCGACTATCATGAGATTTTCAGCACGATCTTTTGTCGATGACACCAGCCAGTCGGCGTTGGCTTGGTCTTCTTCAGGCGTTTTCCCACGTGCGACTGTGCCTTTTATGGGTTTGGACTCGACTCGACCTTGATCGCACAATAAAAAACGTTCTGGTGAATGGCTGAGTACGCTTTGCTTATCGGACAATTCCATATAAGCGGCGAAGGGGGTAGGGCAAGCTTCTCGCAGTGTCTGATAAGCGCTAAAGGTGTCGCCTTGATAAGTACTGGTAAAGCGCTGCGCTAAATTGACTTGATAGCAGTCACCCGATTGAATGTATTCTTGAACTTGAGCAAATTTATTGGCGTAATCTTCGGCCGTCATGTTTGATGCAAAGGGGGTTTGTAATGAAAACGCGTTGACCTGGTTTAATGCTTGTTTGACTAACACGTCGTCACAGGCGCTGGTAAAACGATTGATCAGATCCGCCACACAGTCTGAGTCGCACCAAGGTGAAAGCACCAGCTGAGTGGTTTTTTGTTGATGAGAGGTCACCACCGCCCAAGCGTATAAACCGACATTGAGGCTGTCTAAAAGAATATCATGCTCGACTGTGTCAGGCAGTTGCTCCACAAAATGACCGCTTTCGTAGCCGTAATAGCCTAATAGACCACCGACAAAAGGTACGTCTTTCGGTGCTGTTTGTGCCCAAGGTTCTTGGCAAATAGCACTCATCAGTTCATTTAAAAGGGTCAAAGGGTTGTCGGTATGGCTGAGTTCATAAAGTGGCTTTGTATACCAAGTTATCGGCTCTTTTTGCTTGCTAGGATGAACGCGTGCCAGCGGGTTGGCCACTAAAATATCATACTGTGTATCAGGAAAATGTTGATGATTGCTGTCCAGTAAGGCTGGAAAAGGCAAGTCTCTTACCGCAGAAAAAAAAGACAGCAATGACGCCTGATAAGGGAGAGAGATCTGTTTGATTTCTGACATTTTTCTATTAATACCTAGTAATATACATTCATGTTATGAAGTGCCATGTCGTCAAGCATGCTGCTATTTCGGCCCAATGCTGGCTATTTGCTAAGCGTGATTGAGCGCGATATTGTATGCTTTTAATAAGGGTCCTCACAGGTTAATTACAAGTGTCTGACATTTTTTTTCTTTCTTTACCAAGTGCGCGTATTGCGTATCGTCTCTATGAAAATCCCTCTGTACAGGGTGACAGAGCCTGTTTGCTCTTGCATGGCGCGGGTGTCGCGGGGGAAATAACCTATTCGTCTATGTTGCCGTACTTTACTCAGTGGCGATGGATGTTGGTGCCTGATCTTAAGGGGATGGGAGAGTCGTTTCACCATCACGGTGAAGAAGCGGCTTTATCTATTGATGAATTAACCGAAGAGATGATGGCGCTTCTTTCCTACTTAGCGTGGGATGATTTTGATCTTGTGGCCTATTCGTTGGGCGGTCTGGTGGCGCTTAACATGAACTATCAACGGCGTTTAAAAGCCCAATGTTCTGTGAAAATGGCGTTGTTGGAGCCCGCATCCTTAGATCGTGAAGACTTATCGACCTTGATGGACGTCCGCCAACGATATCGTCACGCGTCTCAATTGATTCGTGAAACAGGCGATGTGGAGCTCGGCGTCGCGAGCTTTATGGATGGAGTGTCGCCTAATCGGCGTAAGCATCCTATCGCAGAGGCCACCACACAATCACGGCTTGCTCATCGACCCTTTGGTTTCTCTTATGCGCTAGATGCCGTGACTGATCACGTAGCGAAAATGGCCAGTCAGCCAGATCTGCGTCAGAGAATGATAGACGCCAGCGACCAAGTACTTTTGTTTTCGGGGGAGTTGAGTCACGGCGGCTTAACGCAGCACTATGACGTGTTAAGTGAGAAAAACGCGGGTTGGCAGCATAAAATCATGAAAGCCTGCGATCATTCTTTGCCTTTTCAAAAACCCAGACAGATCGCAATACATATTAACAAATGGTTCGATACGGTTTAACCTAACTCTAGTTCAACCAGTTAGACATCGTGGGCAGGATGCCCATTTTCTGAACACACGAAACAAGGAGGTTTTCAATGAGTCATCAAGGTGGCTTTTCTTTACTGGAGCTTTTGTGCGTGCTTGCGGTGCTGAGTATTCTTGCTCACGCTGGTGGTGCGCATTTTTTGCGCGTGAGCCAAGACACTCAAGATAAAAATACGCTTCAGCAGCAAGTAAAACACTTAACCGATGCACTGGCCCAAGCTCGTCAATTGGCTGTATTAAGCGGTCGACCAAGTTTTTTATGTGGTGGTGATGAGTGCAATGGGCGTTGGTCGGAGGGTTTTTGGCTTTATC
>CAZBUC010000160.1:0-5794 GCA_964494965.1 uncultured Maribrevibacterium sp. | reverse complement strand
GTTATCGACTTGCTCCTTGACGTGCAGTTTGCGGGCATTGACCAGCTCGCGGTAGAGTTCGCTGTAGGTGATGACGCTGAACGCGATGAGTAATGCGACAAGGGCGCCTATCAGCCCCCACAACTTGTAACTGACTTTGATCGAGCTGAGTTTCATGTGTTATCCCTTCTTTTCCGTCACTGGAAGTTCATGATGAATGGTGCATTTATAAGCGCGAATTATGGGATCTGGGATGGTTTAATACTATGACACGGATCAATAACCTGATTAAGAATTGCTCTTATGTGACGATTTCGTGAGAATTTTGTGACGGTTTTCTGGTGTTTTTCTTATATTGTTTTACTTTTTTAGAAGCCTTGCGCGGATTCTTGGCTATTGAGCCAGTGGGTGAGGGCTTGGTAGTAAGCTTGGCGAGCGGGTAACGCGGATAGGGCGAGGTCGTGAAAGCCTTTTTCTATGGTGACTTGGGTTAAATCGGTGAAAGTTTTTTCCGCGGCGGCTTGCATGCTGTCTACGTCGAGCACGCCGTCTCCTTGTTGGGTTTCGGCTACGGTGAGTTTGCCTATGGTGCTGGTGTTAGAGCGACACAATAAGGTGGGCAGGTGCAGGCGTTGGTTGGCGAGGTAGCGTTGGGCGTGGATGACTTCTTTGAGCCAATGAAAAGATAAATCAAAGCCTTGGGCGGGTTTCCAGTCTAGCCGATAGTGCCATTCTCCGCCGAATTTATGATGAATGGTCTGGGCATACAGGGTGAACTTTTTGGCACGCAAGTAGGAAAAAGGTAACAGTCCTACCAGAATACGAATCGGCCAACTGAGTCGTTTTAGCACTTTGGGCGGAAAAGGCAGGGCCAAAAACGGGCTGTTGAGCATGAGCCCACGAATGGTCGGTAAGCCCTTGTGGTGGCGCTTGGCTAAGTAGGTAGGTAAGTAGGTAGACACGATTAAACCGCCGGTTGAGTGCGCCAGCATGACCACGTCTGTGATGCCGTCTTGCTGTAAAGTGGCAAGGGCGATGTTGAGGTCTTGCTGGTATTGGTCGATTGAGTCGCACCAGTTGGGTGGGGTGAAAGGGCGGATAGAGCGACCGTAACCTTGTAAGTCGATGGCATAAAAGCGATAGCCTAAGCTGACCAGGTGTTCTGCCAGCTCGGTTTGAAAGAAGTAATCGGTATAACCGTGTACGTACAAGATGGCTTTGGTGGCACTCGGGTTGCCCACGTGGTGAACCAAGGTGGTGTGAACCTGATTCAGAGGCCCAGTGCTGTGGCGATTGGCAAACGCAAAAGTGCGGGCGCGGTAATCGCCCCCTAATAGATCTTGCTCTTCGCGCAGTAAAGTCATGTTAGCCAAAAATCTTATCACCCAGTTGATCTATGGTGAGCTTGGTTTTGCGTAGGGTGATTTCGATGCATTCATCGCGGTTTGGCATCAGGTCTGAGCGGATGAATTGGTGGGTTTTTTGTTCCTCGCCTTCGCCTTTGGTGATGATAGCCGCAACGCGGTATTGTCCACCGTCTTTCATTGGTGCTGGCTGGATGTGAAAGCCCTGATATTCAATGGTGTCTTCGGTTTTTTCCGACGCGCTGGGGGCGCCAGCAAACAAGCCTTTTAGGCCAGATAAAATACCCATGTGTTTTCTCCTGTGGTTTTGCTTATGGTAACCCTGTGGTTTTCTTCATGATAACAAAGTAGCGCCGAAAACCCATTCCTAATGAGATGGAAAAATTTAAGGTATACTGGCGCGCGCATTGTTAGATTATTACAGATTGTTAGATCATTACAGGAATAGAATACCATGAGCGAGACACAGGTAAATAACCCATTGCACGGTGTGACCTTAGAAAAGGTCGTTACTGAGCTGGTGGCATATTACGGTTGGGAAGCATTGGCGCTTCGAATTGACATTAATTGCTTTAAAAGTGACCCTTCGGTGAAATCCAGTTTAAAGTTTTTACGTAAAACCCCTTGGGCCAGAGCCAAGGTAGAGGCCTTGTTTTTGGAGATGCGAGCGGAAAACGTTTGACGGAAATTAAGCGGATTTGACAGGGTCTAGGATTTCTACCACGCCGTAATGCACCAAGTTGCGGCCTTGGTTTTTGGCGGAATAGAGATTTTGGTCGGCATCCCGTAAAAAACTGCGGAAGGTTTGGCCTTTGTGAAGTTCGGCGATGCCTATGCTCACTGTGATCTGAATGTCGTGTTCCTGAGGCGTAAAGGTGGTGCTTTCGACCCGCTGACGAATGGCTTCGGCGAATTTATAGGCTTGTGTGGCGCTGTGATTGCGCAGGGTAATGAGGAATTCTTCACCGCCAATGCGGTAAATATTGTGGCTGTCAGTAAAGCGTTTTAACAGGTCGGCCATGTCTACCAAAACCGCATCACCAATATCGTGCCCAAAGGTGTCGTTTACTTGTTTAAAGTAGTCAATGTCGATGATGAGCAAGCGCATGCTTTCTTCTTTTCTGACGTGCTGAAAAGGGTCGTTGGGGATGCGGTTAAATTGATCAAAAAAGATTTTTAGTGCGTGTCTGTTTTGTGTGCCGGTGAGCGGATCTTGATACGCCATTTTGCGCAGATTTAGGCTGTTTTTTTCATATTGTTTCTCGTAGATGTAGCACACAGCACAGGCGAGAAAATAGGCTAAAGTAAAATTGATGCTGGAGCGATAGGGAAAATACGCGATGCTATCGGATTTTATAAACAGCAAGGGAATGGTGGGTAATGCCAATAACAGGGTGTATATCAAGCCCAGTTTAGGGCCGTTTAGTAAGCAATACAGGGGCGGCATCAGCAGTAACCAGTAGACGGCTCCGGCTCTAACATCCGCGTTGTAAAAGGAGAAAAAGGCGGCGGCAGTAGCGGATACGGTTAAAAAATGGCGGTGCCAAGGTTTGGCTTTGCCGTTATACGCCATGAAAAAGAAGTACAAATTCCCCACACCAAATACGCCATTCACCACCCCTACATTGGGCTGGTTAATCACCGCAATGTTAAAGAAACAGAAAAACAGCATGATGCCACCTATCACCAGGCTGAGCCACTGGTGTAGGGTGTTGCGTGTTTCTGTTAGTAAGGTATTGGTCTGATGTCTCATTGGGTCATTGTATACGAATTGATCATCGTCCGTAATTTTGAGGCCCATATACTGTCGTAAAAATATAGTCAATGGGCATTTATTTTAGTAACAATTTGTAATCGATCGGGATGAAGGCGTCGGCCGCGTTGATTAATGACTGGGCGGTGAGGGCTTCGACGCCATACACTTCGACACGGGTTTGGTATTTTTCTCTAAGGGTTCTGGCTAGGATGTCAAAATCACCGTCTCCTGATACCAGTATTAAGACATCGCTGTCTTTGCCGTGTTCGATGCCGTCTATGGCGATGCCCACGTCCCAATCGCCTTTGGCGGAGCCGTCAGAGCGCTGTATAAAGGGTTTGAGTTTGACGGTGAAACCAATGGCACGCAGTATGTTTTGAAACTGACGCTGCTTTTCATCCCCTCGGTCAATGGCGTACGCCATGGCGCTGACCAATTCGCGACCTTGTGTGGCTTGTTGCCAAAACAGGTTGTAGTCAAAGGTGCGTCCGAATGTCTGTTTGGTGGTGTAGTAGACATTTTGCACGTCGACTAATATGGTCACTTTTTGCATGCGTTTCGTCCTGTAGGGTGGATTGTGGTGCGCCTTTATTGGTTGACCTGCAGTGTCATCTGGCCGTCTTGATATAATCTGCCTTGTTCTGCCAAATCGCGTAGGGTTCGCAGACTGAGGGGCGTGTCGAGTTGCACACTCAGGGTGAGATTTTCAGGAGCGGCGAGAAACGCCCTTAGAGCGTTGTCTATGTCAGCGGCCTCGGCTGAGCCTTCTTGAGCTAGACCTAGGGCAGACGCCAAACCTAGGTAATTGGTTGGGTCGTCTGACGATATCGAGTAGCGGTGTTCTACTAGTCCTAGCTCTTCGTATTGCAGCGTCAGCGATCCAATTTCAATGTCGTCTTCGTAAATAGACAATAGGGCATTGGGTTGACCCATGGCGATGGAGGCCAGCGCGTCGGCGCGCAGGTCATTGATTAGGGTGGTTTTGTCTAATAGTGTGATATCGGCGGAGAGGGTCAGTTTGCCCACGTCCTTGATGTCGAGATGAAATTTCCACGTTAAGTTATCGTTTTCTATCTCGGAAGAAAGGTGACCCTTACCCAATAAGGTGTCTATGCCAGCAGCGCGCATCAGGGCTGCTGTGTCACGGGACAGTTCGGTCGCATCGCTTTGCTGAATCCAGAAGTCGATGTCCAAGTTAGGGTGTTTAACGGGGTAACTGTTAAAGGACAAACGGGCGAAGGTGAGCCAAGGGGCGTTGGCGGGGCCGACACGGACATTTTCTAAGGAAGGTGTTAGGCTGAAAGGGTTTAAATACAGGCTTTCGTATTGCACTAAGCTGCTTAACCCCGCTTGGGCGATTTTTTCTTGCGCTTTTTCGTTGGCGTAGTTGCCGCCAAAGCGTTGCACCCCGTATACAACAAAAACGCCAAAGCACGACAGTAAGACGAAGCCGGTGAAGAGTTTTGCGAGCAAGCTTTGTTTGGGTAAGGTGTTAATGGTCAATGTATGGTCCACTTGTCGGTAAAAGGTTGTTAAAAAGTCATTAAAAAGTGTTGAGTTGTCCTAGGTATTCGCGGTGATTTTAACGGAAAATGCGTATTATAATCTAAAAAATTCGGGTCTTTTTCATTATTTAAGGAGTGTGTTATTTCATCTTTGATTCCATCACAGGACGATTTGTGGTTTTTGCCGTTAGGTGGGACGGGCGAGATCGGTATGAATATGAATTTATACGGTCACGATGGTCAATGGCTGATGGTGGATTGTGGCGTGTCCTTTAATGAACCCCTGACACCGGGTGAGCTGTCTACAACGGCCACGACAGCAGAAATTGTCTGCGCCGATCCGCGCTTTATCACTGAACAAAAGGAACGTTTGGCCGGTATTGTCATCACTCACGCCCATGAAGACCATGTGGGAGCGCTGCCGTTTTTGTGGCGTCGTTTTAAGTGCCCCGTCTACACTACCGCTTTTACCGCCGAAGTTTTGCGCCGCAAGTTGGCGCAAGTGGGGCTGACCGATCAGGTGCCCATTATTGAAGTGGCCGAAAACGAAAGCAAGGTGATTGGAGGGTTTACGGTGAAATGGTTGGGTTTAACCCATTCTGTGCCAGAACCCTTTGGTATGACCATAGCGACGTCAGCCGGTAAGATTTTTCATACGGGCGATTGGAAGATCGACCGCACGCCGATATTGGGCAAGGGGTTTTCATCCAGTGCTTTTAAAGCCTTGGCGAAAGACAATATTTTGGCCATGGTGTGTGATTCGACTAATGCCTTAAAAGACGGCTTTACCCCTTCTGAAAGCGAGTGTTATCAAGGCTTATTAACGGCGATAAAAGCCGAGAAAAACCGCGTAGTGGTGGGGTGTTTTAGCAGTAATGTGGCGCGTTTGGTGGCCCTAGGACGCATTGCTCAAGAAACCGGGCGCTATCTTGCTTTAATCGGTCGCTCTTTGATCAATATGGTGGGGGCGGCGCGAGTGACCGGCCATTGGCCTGAGGATTTGCCGATTATCGACGCGACGCATCTGGGCTATTTGCCACGAGAAGAAGTGCTCGCGGTGGTAACAGGCAGCCAAGGCGAGCCGAGAGCGACGCTGAATCGTTTGGCGATGGATAATTGCTTTGATTTAAGCCTAGAAGCGGACGATTTGGTGATTTTTAGCGCCATGCGTATTCCGGGCAATGAATTGG
>CAZBUC010000159.1:0-5810 GCA_964494965.1 uncultured Maribrevibacterium sp. | reverse complement strand
TGGTACCACCAGTGCTGCGGTTGTCAAAGCGCAGTTTCTAAAAGAAATCATCCTAGGTGACGCTGTCGTAAAAGAAATCTCTGCAGAGTTCGCCCTAGAGCTATTGTCACACATGAAAGGTGGCCCATCTGTCAAAGTATTAATCGACCTAGCCTTGTCTGACAATGCTTCTGTTGCTGGCCCTGCTGCTGACGTTCTAAAAACACAAGTCTTCCTTTACGAAGCCGACATGGAGCGTCTTGAGTCTGCTTACAAAGCTGGCAATAGCATTGCCAAAGACGTACTAGAAAGTTACGCCAAAGCAGAATTTTTCACCAAACTGCCTGACATTGACGAAGAAATTAAAGTCGTTACTTACATCGCAGCGGAAGGTGACATCTCTACAGATTTGCTTTCACCTGGTAACCAAGCACACTCACGTGCTGACCGTGAACTGCACGGAAAATGCATGATAACGCCTCAAGCTCAACAAGAAATCATGGCGTTGCAAGTCAAACACCCAGATGCCAAAGTCATGCTTATAGCGGAAAAAGGCACCATGGGCGTTGGATCTTCGCGTATGTCTGGTGTTAACAACGTGGCACTTTGGGCCGGCAAACAAGCAAGCCCTTACATTCCATTCGTAAACTTCGCGCCCGTTGTTGCTGGTACAAATGGCATTTCCCCTATTTTCATGACAACGGTTGGAGTCACTGGCGGTATCGGTTTAGATCTTAAAAACTGGGTGAAAAAAGTGGATGCCAATGGTAAGCCTGTTTTGGATGCAAATGGCGATACGGTTCTTGAACAAGTTTACTCGGTTGAGACCGGTACTGTGTTAACCATTAACACCAAAGAGAAAAAACTCTATAACGGCGATAAAGAGCTTGTTGATATTTCTTCTGCTTTCACACCACAACAAGTTGAGTTCATGAAAGCGGGCAGCTCTTATGCTGTTGTCTTCGGCAAAAAATTGCAAACATTTGCCGCTGAAACATTAGGTATTCCAACACCGACTGTTTTTGCACCAGCAAAAGAAATATCAAACGATGATCAGGGCTTAACCGCTGTCGAGAAGATTTTTAATAAAAATGCTGTTGGCGTAAACTCCAAAAAAGCCCTTCATGCCGGTTCAGACGTTCGCGTCAAAGTCAACATTGTCGGCTCACAAGATACAACTGGTCTGATGACAGCTCAAGAATTGGAGTCTATGGCGGCTACCGTTATTTCTCCAAGTGTTGATGGCGCTTATCAATCAGGCTGTCACACAGCGTCTGTTTGGGATTCTAAAGCGCAAGCAAACATCCCCAAACTGATGTCTTTTATGAATAAGTTTGGCTTGATCACAGCGCGCGATCCAAAGGGTGTTTACCCTCCAATGACGGACGTTATTCACAAAGTGTTGAACGACATTACTGTTGATGACACTGCCATCATCATTGGTGGTGACTCTCATACACGTATGTCTAAAGGCGTTGCATTTGGCGCTGACTCAGGAACCGTTGCATTAGCTCTAGCAACAGGGGAAGCAACCATGCCTATCCCTGAATCCGTTAAAGTGACCTTTAAAGGTGAAATGAAGAGCTACATGGACTTCCGCGACGTTGTACACGCGACTCAAGCCCAGATGCTTAAACAGTTTGGCGGCGAAAACGTCTTCCAAGGTCGCGTCATCGAAGTACACATAGGTACGCTCATGGCTGACCAAGCGTTTACCTTTACTGACTGGACCGCAGAGATGAAAGCGAAAGCTTCCATCTGTATTTCTCAAGACCAAACCTTAATTCAGTCTCTTGAGCTTGCCAAAAAACGCATTCAGATCATGATTGACAAAGGCATGGAGAATGAAGCGAAAACACTGCATGGCTTGATCGACCTCGCTAATAAGCGTATCGCAGGCATCCAGTCAGGCGAACAACCTGCTCTAGTACCTGATAACAATGCGAAATACTACGCTGACGTTGTTGTTGATCTTGACGAAATCATTGAGCCAATGATTGCCGATCCAGATGTGAATAACGATGACGTGTCTAAGCGTTACACTCACGATGTTATTCGCCAGGTTTCTTTCTACAAAGACAAACCGGTTGATCTAGGATTTGTGGGATCTTGCATGGTTCACAAAGGTGATATGCAAATCATCGCACAAATGCTGCGTAACCTTGAAAAACAAAATGGCAGTGTGTCATTTAAAGCGCCGCTTGTCGTTGCGCCACCAACGTATAACATTGTTGATGAGCTAAAAGCGGAAGGCGACTGGGATATTTTGAAAAAATACGCTGGCTTCGAATTTGACGATTCTAAACCAAAAGGCGAAGCACGTACTAAGTACGAAAACATCCTGTACCTAGAGCGCCCTGGATGTAACCTATGTATGGGTAACCAAGAGAAAGCAGAACCAGGCGATACGGTTATTGCGACCTCTACTCGCTTGTTCCAAGGTCGTGTAGTCGCCGATTCTAAAGAGAAGAAAGGTGAATCACTACTAGGCTCTACCCCCGTTGTTGTACTTTCTACCATATTGGGACGCTTCCCAACATTAGAAGAATACAAAGCGGCTGTTGAAGGCATACACCTAACAGACTTCGCGCCACCATTAGATGCGATGACAATGGCACCAGTTGAGTTTATCCCTGCTACTAATATTTAATCAGTACCGATTAAATAGTGTGTAACATAAAAAAGCGACACCCTTACAGGTGTCGCTTTTTTTGCACTGCATTATATTTCGCTTCTCCTTTCTTATTCGCCAGCTCATGTAGGAAAATATAACGTCAAAAAGAGTGATGAAAATTTTCATATCATTTTTATACAGGCACAAAAAAGCCCCGCAATGCGAGGCTCCTTAAAAGTGAATGGATGTTAAATAACTTCGCGCTCTACCAGCTCATCAAATTCAGCTTGCAGCTGCTTTTCAACAGGACTTTCTACATCTTGCGCATTAATGTGGTGTTGTCGCCCCGCCGTTTTAGGATTGGGTTTGTGTTTAATAAGTTGTTTTTCTAACTTACCTACAAGTAAATCAAGGGCAGGCTTAAGCTGCTTTTCTGTCTTAACGTTAGCAAACAAATCATGACCAGGAATGTGCACACTGGCTTCAACAATTAATTCATGAATTCCATGCTTCTCTGTGTTTAGAATCACTTTAATGCTCGTAATCTGATTATTGACACGGGCTAAATGATCCATTTTTTCTTTGACTAATTCTTGTACTTCTTCACCAGATTGGACGTGATGACCACTTATATTCAATGTATACATAGAAAATTTCCTTCTGTTGTAATCAGGTGTTGTATTGCTTTTCGTTTGTCTCCTTTACTGCCTTACTAATAATCTATGGACTATCAGACTCAATTTCAATGCCTGACAATGTAAATAGTTACGAAATATTTTGTCTAAAAAATTCCTAAGAATTAACGTTTCATTTGTTAAAAAACAATATACATATCAATATCATAACAAATTAAATCTGGCAAACTATTCAATGATTTAATTTCTATTAATGTGACTTTTAACAAACAAAAACGTGTTATTCCATCCTATTCATGCACTCATATGTTTTTTAGTACTCAGCTAATTTTGACTGTACCATCGATAAACAATCGCTAAAACAAAGCAAATACACGCTGGCACACCTAAGGCGAAAAAACCTACCCTAACAAATAATATCGAACCTAAAAAACCACCTAAAATGAAACCTAATACAATGATAGTAAACAATAAGGCTTTACGCTTGTCTAATGCTTTTCCACGTAAAAATTCTCCCATCATTATACCCAAATCCGTAAAGATACCGGTCAAATGGGTTGTCCTGATCACAGCGCCACTGTAAGTGGTAGCAAGGGCATTTTGCAAGCCACAGGCGGCTGAGGCAAAGTAATGACCAGAGGTATGACCGTTGAGTAACATCACCATGGCTAACGCCAAGAGTATCGCCTCAATCAGTAACAACACATCATAAAACCTACCCAGTTTTAGAGAAGTGCCTGTCAGCATAATGCCTGATATGGCCGAACCTAAAACAAAACTTAGTAGAATTCCCAATAAATGCAACAGCTCGCTTGAAGAAGGATTTAGTAAGATGCTGCCGATTAAGGTTGCGGTGCCTGACAAATGGGACACCGCTTGATGATGAAAGCCCAGTAATGCAACCGCGTTAACACTGCCAGCCACAAGGGCCAGTAGAAACGCGCCATACTCAACCCATTTAGGCAATCGAGACAACACAGCGCCTCCTAAAATGTTTTGCTAAAACTTCATCACAACACGCCACGAGCCACCTAGCAAGCAAAAAAAAGCGCCAGTCACAAACGACCGACGCTTTTTATTAGCAAGCCTATTCGATAAAACTAGTTATTGAGTAAAATTCGTAGCATACGGCGCAATGGCTCTGCCGCACCCCATAACAACTGATCACCAACAGAGAAAGCACTGATATACTCAGGCCCCATATTCAACTTACGAATACGGCCAACCGGAATATTCAATGTTCCTGTCGCCGCTGTCGGAGTCAAACGCTCCATGGTAGCTTGTTTATCATTTGGCACCACACTGACCCAATCGTTGTGTTGTGCCAAGATACCTTCAATATCCGCAACAGGGATATCTTTGTTCAACTTGATGGTGAACGCTTGGCTGTGACAACGCATCGCACCGATACGAACGCACAAGCCATCCACAGGAATGATGGCACCAGTATTGCCTAAAATCTTATTAGCTTCGGCTTGTGCTTTCCACTCTTCACGGCTTTGACCGTTATCCAGTTGCGAATCAATGTAGGGAATCAGAGAACCCGCTAACGGCACACCAAACTGATCAACTGGCATAGTATTCGAACGCATCTGCTCTGCCACTTTACGGTCGATATCAAGAATCGCACTGGCAGGATCAGCAAGCTCTGCCGCAACAGAACCCTGCAACATTCCCATCTGATTGATCAACTCACGCATGTGGCGTGCACCGCCACCAGACGCGGCCTGATAGGTCATCGACGTCATCCATTCGATATGGCCCTTCTCAAACAGGCCACCCAATGCCAACAACATCAAACTAACCGTACAGTTACCGCCCACAAAGGTTTTCACGCCATTGCTTAAACCTTGCTTGATAACATCTAAGTTAACTGGGTCAAGCACGATAATCGCGTCTTTTTCCATACGCAAAGAAGATGCGGCATCAATCCAGTAACCCTTCCAACCTGCATTACGCAACTGAGGGTAAATAGCCTTGGTATAATCCCCGCCTTGACAGGTAATAATAATGTCCATCTTCTTCAACGATTCGATATCATTCGCATCTTGAAGTAGTGGAATATCTTTACCAATTTCTGGACCTTTCTGCCCCGTTTGTGACGTGGTGAAAAAAACCGGATCAATATGATCAAAGTCTTTTTCTTCCATCATACGTTGCATCAACACGGAACCGACCATTCCGCGCCATCCGACTAAACCTACAGTGTGTTTTGACATGGTTAACGTTACCTTTTTTTGTGGGGCCACTCATACCAAGAGCAGTATCCCTAGTGAATACTCAATATCGTTATGATATTGAGCTTTTAATGCTGCGCTGTTAACGCTTTAAGTACGGCATCGCCCATGGCTTGCGTACTCACTGTTTCGCATCCTTTTGATGCTATATCTGCTGTTCTCAGACCTTGGTCTAGAACGCTACTTACCGCTGCCTCAATGGCATCAGCCGCCTCTTTTGCGTCTAAAGAATAACGCAACATCATAGCAACTGACAAAATCGTCGCCAATGGGTTAGCGATTCCTTTGCCTGCAATATCTGGCGCAGAACCGTGTACTGGCTCATACAAGCCAAATGTCCCCTCA
>CAZBUC010000158.1:0-5823 GCA_964494965.1 uncultured Maribrevibacterium sp. | reverse complement strand
GAGCTTAGATCCCCGTTTAGAACTGCATGAGCAAGTGAGCTTTGTGTCTTCTCACATCATGCCAAATGTTAGAATAAAAGAGAAACTTGGCAAAATCGCCCTGCATGTTACCTGCAGCACCACTCGCATGGGACTCGCCGACAGCTTTGTACAGCTTGCCCACCAACTCGCCCATGAAGTAGTGATTCCACCAGACATTACCTGCTGTGGCTTTGCTGGCGACAAAGGCTTCTCGACCCCTGAACTCAACGCCAGCGCCTTGAAAACCCTCGCTAAAGCGGTAGAAGGCTGCGAAGTGGGTTACTCCAACAGCCGTACCTGCGAGATTGGCTTATCAGAACACAGCGGCATCGAGTACCAATCCATCGTCTACCTGGTTGATCAACTGACTCAATCTTCGCGGGTTTTGTAGGTCGCGGCTTTAGCCCGACGAGACGTAATTTGTTGTGCTGAATTTTGTGTCGGCATAAATGCCGACACAAAAACAATGTTGATCTTGTAACAGTGAAACCACAGACTAAAGCATAAAGGTCGAGTACAAGCCAAATCCGCAGACGATGAGCAGCGCCCAGCCGACGAATTGGAAGAAGACGGGTGTTTCGGCTTTTTGAATGCGGTTGTGGAGCTTTTGCCCAAAGACGTGACCAAGCAAGGCGCAAGGCAGTAACCAAAGTTGGTGGATGAGTTGTAGGTCTATGTCCGCAATTAAGAAAGAGACCATTTTAATGACGACTAAGATAAACCAGAGGACGAATAAGGTGTCACGCAGTTGGTGGCGCGGTACTTTGGTGGCGAAGACGGAGACGATGAGCGGTGCGCCGATTAAGGAAGTACCGCTGACATAGCCGCCGAGCATGAGGAAAACCGTATCGAGAAATCGGTTGTTGGTGTAAAAAGGGGTATTCAGGATATAAGACACGGCAAAGACAGCGACGATGACGAAAATCACGCCTGTGACTATGTCACCGGGTAAGGTGAGTAAGCCAAACACGCCGATCAGTTTAGGGACTATCATGATGCCAAGCGCTTTTTTCAAATAACCCCAGGCGATGTTACCCTGCGCCTCTTGCGCTGCTTCGCCTCGCTCTGCGGCGAGTTGAGCTTGCTGCCTAGTGGTTCTTGCTCCCTGCCAAGCAATCCAGCTGGAAAACACCAAGAGGTGGATGGAAATAATCGGCAAAAATAACAGCGGATCGTTTTTTACTAATAATAGAAAAGGCAACGCCAAAACCGCACCGCCAAATCCTAAGCCGCTACGGACAAAACCGCTCCATATGAAAATGGCGCCAATTAAGGCGTATTGCCACCAAATTAAATTTTCCATGAGATCTCTTTAAGAAAGCTGAAGTAAGCAGATTGAGCATTGTAACCAATCTTATCAGGGCAAAGGAAAGCGGAGGTGAAATTTATTTGTACTATTAATATACGATTTTGCTAATATAACCTTCATTTTAAGGAGTAATTGATTCATGAAGCATAGAATTATTTTTGCCGTGCTGATGTCGTTCACCCTATCGCTTATGATGTCGGCGTGGATTACGTATCTCAATGTGGGTTTTAATGGGGATTTTGTGTCGATTTGGATGCATGCTTGGGTATTGGCTTGGCCAGCAGCGGGCGTTATTTCGTTTATTGCGGGGCCTTTTTTGCATGGACTGGCGCACAAGATTGCGGCGAAACTCTAGGTAGTTTGTCTACATATATAGACAATAAAAAACCCCGCTGTGTTTGCAGCGGGGTTTTGTGAGTAAGACTGATTAAGGCCGTTTAAAAGGCTTATTTGTTTGGTTTTTCATCCCAAACGCTAAGGTCAATATCCTCACGTACTTCGGGATAATCTTCTGACTTAAATACCGGCGTATGGGTTTTCAGCTGGGTAAAGTAGTCTTTGGTTAATTTTACCACCAGACCTGACAGCATCACGATGGCGATAAGGTTAATGGTTGCCATTAGCCCCATGGCGGCATCCGCTACGTTGAATACCATGGCAACGCTCTCGTAAGCTCCCCAAGGAATCATGGCCAATGCCAACACTCGTAAGATGAATATACCTGGTTTGTTGGCCCACTTTAGGTAAGTAAGGGCATTTTCTGCGTAGCTGTAGTTACCAATGATAGAGGTAAAAGCGAAGAAGAAAATGGCGATGGCAACAAAATACTGGCCTGCACTACCTATGTGCGTCGTTAATGCGGTTTGAGTTAAGACGATACCGGTTTGACCGTTTCCTAGAGCGCCGGACAACAGGATCATTAGTGCTGTCGCAGTACAGATTAGAATGGTATCAATGAATACCCCTAAAGACTGCACCATGCCCTGAGAGGCTGGGTGGTGAGGGTTGGGTGTCGCAACGGCGGCGATGTTTGGCGCTGACCCCATACCGGCTTCGTTTGAAAATAAGCCTCGTTTGATACCGTTTAACATGGCACCCAAGACACCGCCAGCGGCTTGCTCAATACCAAAGGCACTTTTAATAATCAGTGCGAAAGCGGCTGGCACTTCAGTGATGTTGGCAAAAATAACATACAGAGCAACAAGCAAATAAAGTGCTGCCATGATAGGAACAACAACAGCGGCAAAGCGGGCAATTTTTTTGATACCACCAAAGATGACGAGAGCGGCCAACAACATGATGACAATACCTGTGACATTGGTGTCTATACCAAATGCTCCTTCCATCGCGCCTGCAATAGAGTTGGCTTGAACCGCATTAAACACCAATCCAAAAGCCAAAATAAGTGCAAGGGAAAATACGGCACCCGCCCAAGGGGCTTTTAACCCTTTGCTGATGTAAAACGCAGGGCCGCCACGTAATTGACCGTTTTGATCGCGTATTTTATAGAGCTGAGCCAAAGAGCTTTCGGCATAAGCGGTGGCCATACCAATCGCAGCCACTACCCACATCCAAAATATGGCGCCTGGACCGCCAAGAAATAAAGCCACGGCAACACCGGTAAGGTTCCCTGTGCCTACTCGTGAAGCCAAACTGGTGCATAAAGCTTGAAAAGGTGAAATGCCACCACGATCAGTTTGTGGGGCTTTGAGTACGGTACGAATGAATTCTGGAAAGTGCCTAACTTGGATGAAGCCTAATCTTAATGTGAAAAAGACACCAACAAAAAGTAGGCCATAAATAAGGATATAGCCCCAAAATACGGTATTTAGAAAATCTACGATAGCAGCCATTAAGGGCTCTCCCTTTTATACGATATGGTCATCGTTTTATTGTTTGTGGGTTAAACGTCAGCAGAATGATTTTGGTAAAAAATCCGCTCAGAAACGCTCTGAGGCGTTAAAAAGTGTGCAAGAGTAGCGATTTTCAAAAAAACCGCAACAAGTAAACGCGAGAAATGCACCAACAAAGTGCATTAAAAGTGCATGAAAAGTGGGTTTGTTTGCATCTTGGCGATATTGGAGGGTCTAATCGTGAAAAGTGAGATCTAGGTCATTGGCTTCAGCGCTAAAATCAGACAGAATTAAGCTTACATTTTATAAGGAAATACCGAGCATATTGACTTTTTCTTGACGTTCTTAGTGTAAGTGGTCAAAATTCGAACAGTCAGTGAGTGTTTTGTTTTGAGACAGAGCTCGTTCTTTATTTGTTTTTCTGCGTTACGCGAACATGAGTAAAGGGTAAACTAGGCTTTGTATGGTGGTGTAATCTTTGCTATATTTCGCGCCACTCAATTCGTATTAAGCAAGCAAGAACGATATTTTCACTTTTTGTGATCATTAAGCTGGATGGATAAATTGAAGCATTTTCAAGTCGTATCACATTCTTATTTAAATTCGATATCCAGTGACTTGGCGACATTCTGGCGCCTTTTTGCGGTTGTTTTTTGCTTGTGCTTTTCTTCTCTGTTGTTTTTCATTTTTTCTATTCATGGTGGCAACTCGCTTTTTGCCTTACATGACCCCATTCTTCAGGCTGAACTGCTGGTCAGTTTTGTCTTTGTTGTCCTATTTTTGATTGGTTGCTGGTTTTGTATGGCCAACAACAATCTTGCTCGCCAGACGCTGGCCTTCTTTGAAATTTGTGCGGTTGTCCCACACGGCCAACCCTTTCGTGCTGCGGCGCGAAGCACAACAAGATGTAGAGCGCCCGTTTTCAGATTTAGGTGATCCAAAAGAGTTATTGCCACGTTAATGATATTAGCTAGGTAATGATTTTTGTGCTGTTTTCAGCATGGTGATCTTTACTGAAATACCCGGCATTGCCGGATTTTCGTTCTCTTGTTAACTCGTATCCTAAGTAAAGTCGCTTTGGCGGTAATGGTGGGCTTGTTGCTCGCCGGTTGTCAGGGTGGTGTGCTCGACCCAAAAGGGCAAATTGGTATTGAACAGAAGCAACTAATCATAGTCGCTACTTTATTAATGCTGATTGTCGTAATTCCAGTCATTATCATGACACTGTATTTCGCTTGGAAGTACCGTGAAGGTCGTGACGAAATTTATGAACCTAAGTGGTCTCACTCCACAAAAATAGAAACTATCGTTTGGTCTGTTCCAATCGTGATCGTCATCATTCTTGCTGTGATTACGTGGAAATCCACTCATGCTTTAGATCCCTACAAGCCTCTAGAACATGAAAAAGATCATATTAATGTTCAAGTCGTTTCGATGAACTGGAAATGGTTGTTTATTTACCCAGATCTTGGAATTGCTTCTGTGAACGAGCTGAGATTCCCAGCCAATGTTCCTGTGGCCTTCCAAATCACGTCTGAAGGTACAATGAACTCATTCTTTATCCCGCAATTGGGTAGTCAAATTTACTCAATGGCCGCCATGGTAACTAGGCTTCACTTGATTGCAAATGAGCCCGGCACGTACGCTGGTATCTCCGCAAACTACAGTGGTGGCGGGTTTAGTGGTATGAAGTTTGACGCTGTTGCTACACCAACAGAAGAAGATTTCTATGCTTGGGTAGAAGACGTTAAGGCGGGTTCTCATGATGTCATTAATAATGGCATATTGAATCAAACCTCCTATGAGAAGCTCGCTGAATTTGATGCGGATGCTTATCATCATGTGCCAACACCAATTCAGTATTACAACTCTATTGAATCAGGCATCTTCATGGATAACGTGATGAGACTGATGAAAGACCACGGCAGAGTTGAGTTGCTTAAAGGAACGGTTTTTGATCCTAAAATGATCCACGATAATTCCAGTCATGGTGTCATGAAGCATGATGGTATGAATCATGGTGATATGAATCATGGAGAGTCTCAACACTCATCGCATGATATGCATACGGAGGCTGAAAAATAATGTCTGCACTCTTAGGCAAACTCTCTTGGGATGCGCTCCCATATGACCCGATCGTTATCACCACACTTTGTGTGGTCGGCGTTTTGGTTGCAGTGCTCGCATTCTTCGTTATTAAAAATAAATTGTTGGGCCCGCTATGGTTCGACTGGTTGACTTCGGTTGACCACAAACGCATCGGTATAATGTACATCATTCTAGCTCTTGTAATGCTTGTTCGAGGCTTTACTGATGCGGTGTTGATGCGTTTGCAGCTTGCGATGGCCACTAATGGCGATCCAGGTTACTTAGCTCCAAGTCACTATGACCAAATCTTCTCGGTTCATGGTGTTATCATGATCATCTTTGTGGCAATGCCATTTATGACGGGTCTGATGAACATCGTTGTACCGCTGCAGATTGGTGCTCGTGACGTGGCCTTCCCTTTCCTAAACAGCCTAAGTTTCTGGCTTACTTTTTCTGGCGCAATGTTGATTAACATTTCGCTTGGTCTTGGTGAGTTTGCGATGACAGGTTGGGTGGCTTATCCACCGTTATCAGGGTTGGAATACAGTCCCG
>CAZBUC010000157.1:0-5837 GCA_964494965.1 uncultured Maribrevibacterium sp. | reverse complement strand
TTCATGGCTCTCGTGTTTGGTTGTTTTTGGCGAAATTATTGATCACCAAGGGCCATGAACGTTCCCTTCTTGCGTTAACTAATTGTTATTTATATCAAATTTGTGGGGATGCCTCAGCATCTGCCCCCAATTGTCGCAATTGTTAAGTAACCCCTCTGACATGTCTTCTCCGATCAAAAGGAGACATTATCGCTTTGGGCTAACATAAGTGATTGTAGGCGTTGAGTAAAAATAAAAGCTCTGATATGCTGTATGTATATACAGCTTTTGGGGTTAATATGATATTTATAAAAGAATTTTTCAGTCTCACTCATTTAGATCAATATTGGTATATAGCAGCTATAATCATTTTTTATATAATTAAGTTACTATATAAATTTTTTCATGACAGAAACAGGCAGAATAGAGAAGATTTAGATAAATTGATTTCTTATTATGAAAAGCCAAAAGGTCTCCAAGAAAAAGTTGTCTTAGAGTTATTGCTTCAAAACTGCTTTGGAAGTATTTTATCAAAAAAAGAATTTTTATATTTTGATTCTCTTGAAGATTCGTTAAAAAATTTACGCTCGTATTTATCTTGCAAAGAGTATATTGGCTATGATTATAAAAATGATCGCTTGTTTCTTAAAAAGAGTAATTTAATTTTTAGAGTTTATGGATGGATTTTTTCCTATTTTGTTTTTGGAATGCTTTCTCTTTGGTTGGTTGTTTCTACAATAGATACACCAGAGAAAACATTGAATTTTAGTATGATTATGATTATAGCAGGTGTTGTTTCATTTGCCTTTCTTTCTCTTATTCAATATATGAATGCATCGACAGCAAGAAAGTTATATATGAATATATATAAATAGTTCTTATAAGTGCTATATCTTCAAAAACCCATTTGTTAATTAATTAATTAATTATTTACTTTAAAAAATATATGAATATAAATAAAAACAGAGGCAAACTAATTCTCCTCTGTTTTTATCTGTCGTTTTCAACATTCGGAGCCGCATATCACCTGAGACCAATCTCGTTCCCACTTTTTACGCCATGTAAATGGGCGCTGGTAAGATAAAAAGGGGATACCTCAGCATCTGACTCCAATTGTCTTCGGATGGGTGACTGTTGCGGATAATTTATCCAGTACAACCAATATTAATGTGATGTGGGTGGCCTCTTAACACTAGTATCGATTTATCCTTAGCGCCCATCCTACAACGACTCAATATTCCTTCCGAAAACTGGATTACCATCGCGATTGAATTTGAGAAACATACCCATGCAGCGGTTGGTACAGAACGGATTCTCTCTAACTACTACCAGAATACAGGCTATAAGCGCCGACCGAAAATAGGTAAAACGAAACAGTTACACGCCTAGTAACCCTTCACTCTCTTTTCATCCAGTATTACCTGATTTGGTAAGAGTACAGTACGCCTAAAAATCACTAAATTTCGATAATTTCTACGATATGGATGCTAACTAAGCTAGAAAAAGCCAGTTCAGTCTGAAACTGGCTCGCTTACTAGTACTGAGTGCTGAATTTTAAGGTGGGTGGCCTGTTAAAACTTGTTAAAACTCGGGTGGCCTGTTAAAACTCCGGCTGACCCCAATTGTTAATTGTTAAAACCACTCAATGAGGAGGGGTATGAAGTACTCAGATGAAATGTCGCACTTAGGCAACCTAGCGTTGGCTTACTATTTTGGCTGGATCATCTACTTAGTAACAGCTATTTCCATGTACGCATGGAAAGCTTATAACATGGAAACCACAGGCCTTGAAACCTTTTCAATGTTTTTTATTTTGATGCTTGTAATTTGTGTTATTACCTCTGCAATCAAAGATCAAAAAGACTTGATTACGAAAGTTCTGGTTATGCCAGAATCTACTTGGGTGATGGTCTTTATGACAGTGGTTAGCTTTTTGTTGTCAACCAACATAATTGGGTATGTAGAAGATTTCATATACCCCTTTGATCAGGTGAAAGAAATGACTGCTCTTCAAGTACAACTAGAGCAAACCTATCTTGTTGATTATCCACAATATAGTAAGAGTGAAGCATTGTTAGCCAATTTGACTTATTTCGTAGATACTGCGATGGCCATCAACGTTTTGAGCTTGGCCAGTTGGGTTCAAGTTAGCGTGTTTTTCCCTTTAGTTGCCATACTATCAATTCGCTATAAATGGGATTTGATCGTCTCGAAATGGGATGACTTACTCGATAGGTTTTGGCGGGATTAAGATTAATTTTCATCTGCCCCAAATCAATTTATAGAGTCTGTACATGTTGATTAATTTACATTTGGAAAGGGTTCTAAACTGATCAAAAAAGCCCTTGAGGAAATCAAGGGCTTCGAAGAAGAGCTAGACATTTCCACTTATGCAGTTACCGCCTCGGCGCGCCACTTCTTTGAATGCTTACTTAGGCCTAAAGTTATCCCAGATTTAATCTCCGACTGTACCAGAGATGATGTATTAACAAATTTAATGTGAGTTAGAGCAGATTTGCCTTCTTTAAGGACTAGGTTTCCAAAGAGCGCGTTGCTAAAAGAACTGCTAAGCACACGAACACCATCAAAATCGAATACTGTGGAATCTTTTTCCTGCAGCGAAGGCAAAACACAATCTTTCAAGAAAGCCAAAGCTTTCGTTCCATCTCCACAGACGATGCCAAATAGATCTTGCATTTTATAAGTATTCATTTCCTTTCCCCGCTATTCGAATAAGCTACTTAAGTCTTCCTGCTGTTCTTCTTCATCGAGATGAAGAACTTCTCTTTTTATTTCTTCGAGCAGTATTTCGAAAGACTCTAGCTGAACCCTATTGAATGATAAATGAACAAAAGTTCCAACTGTTTTTTGATTAATTTTAGTTGATTTTGTAGAAGAGACGAGACCATTGCCTGAAATAATTGTGTAATCTCCGCCAGCACGTATTGCTAGCATGGTTAGAAAAGTTAGTCCGACACCTGCGTTATCAGGTAGTCCACCATACACAGCGTTACTAGTTCCTGAAGCTGTAAGCTTGCTGGATACTTCTCCTTGAAGAGCAAGCTGGATAGCATCAATATCGTTTGACAAATTAGAACCATAGCTTGATCCACTTTCAATGAAACTTTGCTTAATCCCAATTCCGTCATCAAAAATTGCCACTTTTGCTACACCTTTTGATGTGTAGTATTGCGATATCACAATACCTTTGCCCTTGGAGTGCTGCTGAATGTTTTTAATTAATTCACTAACAGAGTAGGCAATTGCTTCAAATGCGCCTTCTGTAGGAGGCTGATCCGTGAAATCATCCTGTGAGCATGTCTCACCGATTACAGCTTCAGCTATCTTTTCACTAAGGCTATCTGCGAGTCCTGAGGATTGATTGCT
Organism: uncultured Maribrevibacterium sp.; assembly: GCA_964494965.1. Classification (GTDB taxonomy): domain Bacteria; phylum Pseudomonadota; class Gammaproteobacteria; order Pseudomonadales; family Marinomonadaceae; genus Marinomonas. Next base: position 2,471 of record CAZBUC010000157.1, on the reverse strand, counting down.
TATTTCTGCTGCGGGGTGGAATTTGCCTGCAGCACTATGTCGTTGGAATTGTTCAGGGGTCTCGATACCAAGACAGTTAAAGAAGTCAATTCGTTGTAAATAGCTAAAACATGATGCAGATTGAGTGTCAATCTCAACGATTATTTCTTGTGAGCGCCACTGTTGAATTCTGCTAATTAGGAAAGCTAAAGGTCCAATTTCAATAAAAGATAAGTCATTTAGATCTACAATAATTGTGCTATGTACAGATGATTCAGGTAGATAATTAGCCAACTCTTCTAAATCGTCCTCAGTTATAGAGTTGCTAAGTTTTATGAGTCCACTACTAGCCATTAATTCTGTCCTTAGTCTTAAAATTAAATTTGATGGAAGGCTTATATTTTTACAAATACAAAATTTAAGGCACTCAATGCGCCTCGTCCCAGTTGTCCCCAACACCCGCTTCTACCAATAAAGGCACGTCAATCTGGCTGCTATTCTGCATGATATCGACGATTTTCTCTTTTGCGGCGTCGATGTCTTTTTCAGCCACTTCGAAGATGAGTTCATCGTGTACTTGCATGATCATTTTCACGTCTAGGTCGGTGCTTTGTAGCCAGTCGTGCATTTTGATCATGGCGCGTTTGATGATGTCGGCGGCGGAGCCTTGCATCGGGGCGTTGATCGCGGTGCGTTCGGCGGCTTGGCGCATCATGGCGTTTTTCGCTTTGATGTCTGGTAGGTACAAGCGGCGGCCGTAGATGGTTTCCACGTAGCCTTTTTCTTTCGCGCTTTCGCGGGTGTTTTCCATGTATTGCTGTACGCCTGGGTAACGCTCGAAGTAGCGTTTGATGTATTTACCTGCTTCTGGGCGACCAATGCCCAGCTGTTTCGCTAGACCAAAGGCGGACATGCCGTAGATCAAACCGAAGTTGATGGCTTTGGCGCGGCGGCGTTGTTCTGTGGTCACCTCGTCTAAGCTCACTTCGAAGACTTCTGCGGCGGTGGCTTTGTGCACGTCGGCGTCTTTGGTGAAGGCGTCTAATAAGCCCGGATCTTGCGACAAGTGCGCCATGATGCGTAATTCGACTTGCGAATAGTCGGCCGCCACTAACTTGTAGCCTGCTGGCGCGATAAAAGCTTGGCGAATACGACGACCTTCAGCAGAGCGAATGGGGATGTTCTGCAAGTTTGGATCCGTCGATGACAAACGCCCTGTGGCGGTAATGGCTTGATGGTAAGACGTATGAATACGGCCGGTTTTTTGGATCATCTCTGGCAGTTTGTCGGTGTAAGTGGACTTCAACTTAGATAGGCTGCGGTGTTCCATGATCAAACGTGGCAGTTCGTAGTCTTGCGCCAGTTCTTGCAAGATAGGCTCGGCGGTCGATGGCTGGCCTTTGGGGGTTTTCTTGATAACGGGCAAGCCTTGTTTTTCGAACAAGATGACTTGCAGCTGTTTCGGCGAGCTTAGGTTGAAGCTTTCACCGGCTTGTTCGTGGGCTTTGATTTCCAATTCTTGCAGTTTGCCAGCGATTTCGCTGCTTTGAATATGCAGAAGTTCTGGATCGATCAAGGCGCCGGTTTGTTCCATTTTCGCCAATACGGGAATCAGTGGGCATTCAATGTCTTTAAAAATACTGACCAGTTCTGGTGTGGTTTCGATTTTTGGCCAAATCGCTTGGTGCAAACGCAAGGTGATGTCGGCGTCTTCGGCTGCGTAAAAGGCGGCCACTTCTAAGTCGATTTGGTTGAAGGTTTTTTGCTTGGCACCTTTGCCAGCGATGTCTTCAAAACTCACGTTGGTGTGACTAAGGAACTTGCTCGCTAAGGTGTCCATGTCGTGACGTGAACTCACGGAGTTGTACACGTAAGATTCCAACATGGTGTCGTAAGCGATGCCGCGCAAGGTGATGTCGTAGTTGTTTAGCACATTAGCGTCGTATTTTAGGTGTTGGCCGACTTTGGCTTGGCTGTCGTCTTCGAGCCAAGGTTTAAGCTGTTCGAGCACCCAATCGCGGTCTAGTTGTTCTGGCGCGCCTTCGTAATCGTGGGCAACCGGAACGTAAGCCGCTTCACCGACTTCTACCGAGAAGGACAAGCCAACCAGCTCGGCGGCCATGTAGTTCAGCGAGGTGGTTTCCGTATCGAAGGCGACAAGGTCGGCGGCGTGGATTTTTTCTAGCCAAACGGCAAACGTCTCTTTATCTAATACCGTGGTGTAGTTGGCTTCTAGGTCAGATGCGATTGGCGTATCGACTTGGCCGTCTTTTTGTTCAGAGGCGATGTTGCCGACTGTATCGCTGGCGGATTCGACGCTAGGCGCTTTATCTAGGTCAGTCAGCCATGTTTTGAATTCCAGCTTGGTGAACCATTCACGCAGGATTTCTTTGTCGGCTTCGCCGTTTTTTAGATCTTGAGGATCGAAGGGCAATTCCACGTCGCATTTGATGGTGGCTAAGGTGTAAGACAATTCCGCCATCTCTTTGTTG
>CAZBUC010000156.1:0-5882 GCA_964494965.1 uncultured Maribrevibacterium sp. | reverse complement strand
GCGGCGTGGTGATCAGCTGGTGGGGCAATATTCGCTTTGAAAAAACCTTCACACCAGAGCGTTGCCAGTTGTTAGCGGATTCTGGCTGTATTGCCGTGAGCGGTGGTCTTGAAGTGGCCTCTGATAGATTGCTAAAACTGATGAAAAAAGGCGTGAGCGTCGAGCAAGTGGCGCGCGTAACCAAAGCTTTCAGTGATGCGGGTATTCTAGTGCATTCTTATTTGATGTACGGCTTTCCCACACAAACCGAGCAAGAAACCATTGATGCGCTAGAAATGGTGCGTCAAATGATGGCACAAGAATGCTTCCAATCGGCGTTCTGGCACCGATTCGCCGCTACAGCGCACAGCCCAATTGGTATTAACCCAGAAGAATACGGCATCACCCTCGCGGAGCGTCCCGATATTCTGTTCGCTGAAAACGACGTGGATTTCACTGATCCAACCGGCACAGATCATGACATGTTAGGTGACGGACTGCGCAAAGCACTCTACAACTACATGCACGGCATCGGCTTTGATCAACCCATGGATTTCTGGTTTGATAAACCGGTGAAACGCACCTTAGTGAAAAAAGACCTGATTGCCAAAGCCTTGAACGACCTGATTGCCAGCAGTTAAACCAGGCTTTTCCTTTGCGGGATTAAAAACAGAGGATTCTCTTACCCTGTAAGACTTTTTACGATTTCTTGTCTATTCTATTAATTCACCTTCTTAGTAGGATAAGAGCCATGAAAGGTACCGTTTTCACTCACTTTCAGGAAATGATCGAAGACCAATTTGGAATGGCATGCTGGGAGTCTCTATTGGAAAAATGCGACTTACCCAGTGGTGGTATCTACACCAGTGCAGAGACTTACGACGACCAAGAAATTCTATCGCTGGTCGTCGCCTTATCGGAACACAGCGGCGTGCCCGTTCCGGACCTTGTCGAGGCCTTTGGGCGCTACTTATACACGGGCTTAGCCCATAGCCTCCCCCCCGCTATGATGAATTTTCCAGACTTATGGTCGTTACTCGAAGCGGTCGACTCGGTGATCCATGTAGAGGTGAATAAACTGTATCCCGATGCTCTAACACCCAAAATCCTTGTCACAGAAAAACATGACACTGGCGTTACGCTGTATTATCAATCACCTCGTAAAATGTGTTTACTCGCCATAGGTTTAGTGCATCAAGCCGCCGAAAGCTTCGGCACTCCCGTTACCATTAAACACACTTGCTGTATGAATGAAGGAGCAGATCATTGCTCCATGCTTATAGAGCGTGGCTAAACAAGGGCCGTTGTATGGAATATGAAGCCGCTTTCAAACGAGAGCGTCAAGCACGTAAAAATGCCGAGTCTATTCTCGAACAAAAAAGCCGCGAGCTGCATTTTGCCAACCTCGCTTTAAAAGAAAATGTCGATTCGTTGTATTTTGCTGTACGGGAAAATAAGTTTTTAAATCACATAGGCCGATATGGCTTGGAAAAGCCGCGTCTGCGTGATTTCTTACCGACCATAGTCAACGATATGATGCGTTTAAGCGACTTACCTTTTGCCGCCTATGCGCACTTTCCATTTGATGCGAGCGAAGCACAATTTTACTCTGAACTGCTAAAAAATCCGGAACAAAATGAAGACGAGGAAGCTGAGCGTCGTGATAGTGAAATAAATACCATCATGACAGAAACAGAGCAGCTGATTCGAGAAAAGAAAACAATCCTTCTTCAAACCATAGACTTGGTGATTGATAACAAGACTATCGACACCCTGATTGCTATGCCTATTATCAGTTTAGAGCGCCTAAGCGGGATTATTTTTTTCTTTGGTCACGAATTAACAGACAAACAAAATCAAGTACTTACTGTGTTTGAAACTGGCATCAAACAACTGGCCATCATACTGGAACACAGATTCCAAGAAGACAAGCTGTTGGCGAGCTACAAAGAAATAACCAATGCCAATGAAGCGTTGAAAGAAACACAAAAAAAACTGGTTCAATCCGAAAAAATGGCCACCGTTGGCCAGTTGTCAGCGGGCATTGCCCATGAAATTAATAACCCAATGGGCTTTATCAAGAGCAATTTGACCTCACTTGGGGAATACCTTAATGACTTTATAGACTATGTAAAGGCCTCTAAAGCGTTAACCAATGCGTCCCTTAAATCGACAGATCTGAGCCTAAGTGAACCGGCCAAGGCTGTCGATAAAGTATGGCGAGAAATTGATATGACCTTTCTGATGGAAGACACACAAACACTGCTCAATGAATCTCAACAGGGGGTAAAGCGCATTATCGACATTGTCGGTGGCTTAAAACGCTTCGCTCGTCAGTCAGATAATCAAAAAACGGCCTGCCAACTCAAGACCATCATCGAGGAGGCGCTCAAACTGGCCAGTAACGAACTCAAGTTCAAAGGCATTGTGAATACGCACTTCAGTGACGTCTCACCCATCATGGGAAACAGCGGAGAACTATTACAAGTATTCTTAAACTTGTTTGTTAATGCGTCCCATGCTATGGATGAACAAGGAGAGTTAACCATAGAGATGGCGGAAAAAGCAGGCGGCGTTACTATCAATGTCTCCGATAACGGCTGCGGCATTAAGGAAGAACACCTAGCATCTATTTTTAACCCTTTTTTCACCACCAAAGATGTGGGCGTTGGTACCGGATTGGGATTGTCGATTTCCTACGGTATTATCGAAGACCATCAAGGCACTATTTATGTGGCCAGCGAGGTGGGCAAAGGCACACAGTTTAGTATTTGGCTACCCTATGAAAATACTCACTTAACCCCTCCAAAGGAGAGTAGTGAATGAGTGACGAGTCTTTAGTCTTGGAGGATACAAAAACACGTCCTGGCTTGTTATTAGTGGATGATGAAAAAAATGTCCTGTCTTCGTTAAAGCGTTTATTTCGTAAAACGGACTGCGATGTGTTCATTGCCAATAGTGGCCAAGAAGGGCTTGAGCTTTTAAAAGCGCACACCATAGACGTCATAGTGTCTGATGCCCGCATGCCTGAAATGTCAGGGCCTGAGTTCTTAGCCATTGCCGCGGAACAATACCCAGAGACCAAACGAATCTTACTGACAGGCTATGCCGATATGCAGGCCATTGTCGACGCCGTGAATCTAGGCAAAGTGTCCCATTATCTTGAAAAACCTTGGGACGACGAACAGTTGCAAAAACTGGTTAACGACGCCTTTGTCACAATCAGCCTGATGAAGAAAAATGCCCATCTGCAGTCCTTGATTGAGCAGAAAAATAAAAAGCTCACCGCAATGAACGAGACCTTAGAAGCCACCGTCAGAGAGCGCACTCAAAAAATTATCGAGATCAATGCTGCGTTACAAGAGAACTATAAAAGCACGATTGATTTATTTGCCAATCTTTTAGACATGCGCAACCCAAAACCTAAAATAGATGTGCCCGATATCACCAGCTTGGTGACAGACATTGCCGAGGCCCTAGACTTGCCTCACCGAGAACGTATACACCTCATTCGAGCCGCCAAAATGCGCTATATGAGCCAGATGAGCTTTTCCGACGAAATGCTCATAACGCCCTATGTCTTGCTATCTGCCGAGCAACAAGATGAATACAGACAATACCCATTACAAGGGGCGACCTTGCTAAAGAGCATTCGCCCGTTGCAGCAGGTCGCAGAGATTATTCTTCATCATAAAGAATATTTAAATGGCGAGGGATACCCAAAAGGCAAGCAAGAAGCCTCTATTCCTAAGTCCGCACAAATATTAACCGTTGCTAATGACTATATTGAGTTAATCACAGGACGGTTGTTAGAAACCCCCTTATCGCAACAAGAAGCCATGGATTATTTAGAGTCAAAAGCCGGTATTTATTACGCTAAAAGTGCCGTTGACGCACTGAAAGCCTCCTTGTCTATGCATAAAATAGAGCAACCTCTTTATGATCACGGCGTCACGCCCGATCAGCTTGCGGCGGGCATGGTCTTGTCTCGTGACCTACTTAATCAAAATGGTGACATTTTACTCACCAAAGGAATAGAACTGGCAGACAGTGCGATTATCTTATTGGTTGAATTAGAGCGCAGTTCAAAAAAAGCGCTCCCACTTTATGTCGATATCCCAGCGGGGCTGGAAGTACCTAAAAAGTTCAAACAAAGCATTCAACACTAAATCGCTATTAAGATTCATTCACAAGCCCGTTGTTTCTTTTAAAAGAAGGTGTGGTACTCTTTTAGGCTATAACCGACTACTAGGAGAGTTGTCTTGTTTAAGCCAAATTACTATCTGTTGATAGCGGTGGTTTTTGTGTTGTTGGTAATGACCACGCAAAATGTGTATTTCCAACTCGCTTGGGCTTGGTGTGCCTTATCCTTTTTTACTGTCAGTTTGGCTTACCTGCTTAACAAACCCACGATTTTTCGTAAACGCTCCAATGGCAAGGTCCCCGTTTATATCCGTTGGGTATTTATGCCGTTTTTATGGGGTGCTCAGCTCTATAACAGTTTGGCGCGAAGCAGCGATCCCGTCCCTGCCTTGCAAAAAATTGACGAGGGCTTGTATCTTGCCAGACGTTTGTTTCCTTCCGACATTCATCAGATCAAAAGTGAAAAAATCAGTGCGGTGTTGGACGTGACGGCGGAATTTAGCTCATTAAACTGGGTGGCGTTTCAAGACGACATTGATTATCTAAATATTCCCATCCTTGATCATTCCGTACCTTCTGATACACAAATTCATCGCGCATTAAACTGGATACATACCCATCGTAAAACAGGACGCTCGGTGGTTGTACATTGTGCTTTAGGCCGAGGCCGTTCCGCGTTTATGGTGGCGGCCTATTTACTCAGCCAAAATCCACAGTCGTCTCCAAGCGACATCATGGATAAAATACGCGAGATACGCCAAACAGTTCGACTTAATAAGCGTCAGTTTAGGTATTTAAAACGGGCTTTAGACAACAAGCTGCTTGTGGTTCAAAACTCTGCGTGGCTAATCGCTAATCCCGTGTCTGGTAGTAGCCAATGGGAAGAACAACAAGACCATATTCTAGGTTATCTCTCTGCTTATTTTGATGTCACAGTCAAAACCACCACGCCGGAAAAAAACGGCACTGCACTGGCTAAAGAAGCCGTTAAAGCGTCGCCTGATATGGTCATTGCTTGCGGTGGAGACGGAACCGTCACTGAAGTCGCGGCCGCTCTCATTGATACCCATATTAAGCTAGGCATTATTCCCTTTGGAACGGCGAATGCCCTTCATCATGTATTGTGTGGTGCCTCATCAAAAGTGGCGTCACTCGAAACCATTTGTCTCGATCTAATTGATGGCTGTGAGCAACGCATAGACACGGCCACCTGTAACGGTGAGCCTATGCTCTTACTGGCAGGGGTAGGTTTTGAGCAAAAAATGATTGAAAAAGCCGATCGCGATAAAAAAGACGTCAATGGCCAACTTGCCTACTTGCAAGGGTTGTGGGAAGCAGTCGGTCAAAACGAAGTACATGAATTTACCTTGCAACTCAATGATGAAGAACCCTTTACCATCAAAACACCAAGCCTAACCATTGCCAATGCTGCACCAGTCACTACGCTATTAGCGCAAGGAAAAGGTGTGCCCAATATTATAGATGGTGCGTTGGATATAACCTGGTTAGACCCTGAACGTATGCAAATCTTGAACTTAGCAGAATTGGCCATGCTTGGCATGAGCGATCAACATGAAGACAGCGAATCCGCGGATGGACACAATGGTATTTTCCATCGCTCAGCACAACGCGTCACGGTAGATATCAGCCAAGTCGGTCACTATGTTATTGACGGCGAAACGCGCGATGCAAACACGCTAGAAGTCATCATCAAACCCAACTCCTTAAGCGTGATAGTACCTGAGTCTATGGTTAGTTAA
>CAZBUC010000155.1:0-5957 GCA_964494965.1 uncultured Maribrevibacterium sp. | reverse complement strand
TCAACACTCACACTCAACAACAAGAAACAAGGCGAGCTTATTGCTCGCCTCGCCACATTGGTGTCATCGCGCATTCACCTAGTTCACCCGAAATCCACATATCGCCATCTTGAATCGTCACATTCAATTGCATAGATCGAGTGCAAATCTTCGCTAAGGCTTCAACTTGAGCTTCGCGGAACTGCAATACTCGCATGTTTTCAAAGCGGCTATTTTTGCCTTTGTTTTGTTCCCACCAAATATCAGACTTATCGTTGTAATTCACAACAACGACGTTTTGAGCCCGACCACAGGCTTTACGCAAACGTTTCTCGTCTGGCTGGCCCAATTCGACCCAAAGCAAAATCTCATCGGAATAATTCTTCTGCCAAAGATCGGGCTCGTCTTCGGTGCTAATGCCTTTACTGAAGCTCAACTGCTCGCCACCTTCTTTCTCATCAGCCAATAAAGCAAACGCCGCCAAACGCACCATCATGCGTTCTTCCGTTTCAGAAGGGTGTAATGCCAAGGTCAATTCATAACTTTGGTAATGGTTTCGATCCATATCGGAGACTTGAACCGATGCTTTATAAATTGTTGCTTTCGTTGCCATGCGCTCACTTACTAGGTTTATTAACGATGAAAAAAGAGGAACCAGAAAATCGCGACGGATTGTACAGCAAAACACTCTCTAACCTCGCCACTAAATAGCTTTATCATTAATAACTTTTAAGCCGCCATAGAACAAAAATACAGCGATCAATAGCAAGCCCAACTAACAACTTTTACTGTAAATACTTACAATTTTTACTGTTTGTTAATTACAAACAAAGTTGTAATCATCCTGCCCATGAGCATTGCAGACCGTGTTAAAGAAAAGAGAATGGCTTTGGGACTAACTCAATCTGAGTTAGCGAATCTTGTTGGAATTACGCAACAGTCCTTGCAAAAAATAGAAGACGGTCGCACACAAAATCCGCGAAAGCTGATTAATCTTGCTAGAAGCTTGCAGTGTGACCCTGAGTGGCTGCAATTTGGTAAAACTGTCGAGTTAAAAGAGTCGTTTTCTATTTATGACTACAAGCGTCATTCTGAAACCATTTGCTACCGTCCTATTCTGAATCCTCAACAAGCAATAGCATGGCAAGGCCGAGACTCTTTGCCACCGTCGCATTCTGACTGGTTAGAAGCCCCTACCCATTCACAGAACGATTCTTTTTGGTTTAATGTGATTGGAGACAGCATGACGTCAGCGTCTGGTATGAGTGTACCCGAAGGCTATCTGATATTAGTTGACCCCGGACTTATAGCCAAAAATGGTCACTTAGTGTTAGCAAGACTCCACGAGATGCAAGAACCAACCTTTAAAATGCTGGTTATAGACGCAGGATGCACCTACCTAAAACCCCTCAATACGAATTATCGCCCTATTGAGGTTGATAATAACTATTCAATCATTGGTGTTGTCAGAGAAGCAAAAGCCCTTTTCCATTCGGAACAAACCGTAGCAACGGCTTAATCAAAGCAAAAAAAACACCCCTTTATATAATGTCCATCTTGCTAAAAAAGCCATTCTGAAAAATATTGACCAGAAAACGCCCTTCATGACAGCATATTTGACAAAATAACAACATAAATTGTATCTTTAAACCTCTGGAAACAACCAAAGGACAGGGATATGTTAGTCATTACACGCCGGTCAGGCGAAAGCATTCATATTGGCGATAATATGGAAATAACGGTGTTATCAATCCAAGGTAATCAGGCTCGCATTGGAATCAAAGCGCCGAAGGAAATCAGCGTACACAGAGAAGAGATTTATAGACGCATCCAATCGTCTAGTAGCACTAAGCTTAAACCTTAGCTGACCACGGTAACCTGCAGAAAAATAAAGGCCCACATGATGTGGGCCTTTTAAATTTATTCAGCTGCTTTTTTCGCGGTTGATATCCAACCATCAAACCTTGCTTGGTTAGCGCTGATCCAGTTGTTCGCATGAATTTCTATTTCACGTTGAGAATCTTCTCCGTCCGCAATCAGCATATTTTGCGCACTCACGGCATTAATAGGCAATTTCATTATTTCAAATAATTTTGCAGCCGCTGGATTCTCTTCAGCAAATTGTTTGTTGGCCACAATGCGCTCACTATTGATGTCGAAACCATAATTCTTACCGTTTGGTAGCGTGGTGTCTGTGTTATTTGGATTTGAAGAGCGAGGCACTTCTAACCACACAACATCACGGCCCGGCACTAGCTTTCCGGAAACCCAATACGGTGTCCATGTATAATAAAAAATCGATTCGCCTTCATTATAACGGGCAATCGTGTCCGAGATGATCGCAGCGTATTGGCCTTGATTATGGGTAATTTTGTCACGTAATCCAAACGCATCTAGCTGATGCTCAATAACGCCTTCACAACCCCAACCTGCTTGACAGCCTGTTAAGTCCGCTTTTCCATCACCATTGGTGTCAAACAAAGCAGCAATAGCAGGGTCTTTGAAGTCATCAATGTTGGTAATACCATGCTTATCGGCCGTTTTTTTGTCGATCAAATACCCTTGCGCCGCTCCCTCTATGTAGTAGCCACCGCGATAAAACTTATCATCGCCACCGGCATTTTCATACATTGAGTTATGCAGTGGATACCAGTTTACTGCGAGAAACTGTGCATCACCGTTTGCCACTGATGTGTAACCCGCACTGTAGTCTACTTCTTTGATTGGCTGAACATCGTAACCTAATTTTTCTAGGGCTTTGTTTACAACCACCGTCTGAAAAGTTTCTTCCGCAATGGGACTTTGTACTGCCGTGACTTCGACACCATGGCCTGGTAGGTGGCCATTTGCTAAAGCCGCACCACTAAACAGTGCAGAGAGTGACGTTAGTGCAATTACCTTTTTCATTGGAACATCTCCTTTGAATGAGTTTTTGTAGCCGTACTCATAGTTTCATGGTTTTCATTTTTTTAACGAAAGTAACAAACCAATTGGTCCAGTTTCATACCAATGGCGAGTACCCCGTTGACGGGCATCTTGCCCAAGCGACTGTGTCATACGATCCAAAATGACCGCCAGAATAACGATACCTATGCCACCAATCGTAGCTAGGCCTATGTCTAAGCGACCAATCCCACGCAGTACCATTAATCCAAGACCGCCCACAGAAATCATTGAGGCGATCACCACCATGGATAAACCCAACATGAGCGTCTGATTGACACCAGCCATAATAGTGGGCATGGCAAGCGGTAATTGAACTTTAAATAACATCTGCTTTTTATCGGCACCAAACGAATTAGCGGCCTCAATCAAATCACTGGGCACCTGTCGAATACCTAAGTTCGTAAGACGAATGACGGGCGCCACGGCAAAAATGATGGTGACAATAACGCCGGGGACATTACCAATACCAAACAACATAACGATAGGAACCAGATACACAAAAGCTGGGGTAGTTTGCATAACATCCAGAACGGGGCGAATGACTTTCGCGACTCGATCACTGCGAGCCATCGCAATCCCCGTAGGTATCCCAAGCGCGATGCAAAATAGAACGGATGTAAGTACCAAGGCCAAGGTCGTCATCGACTCTTGCCAAGCACCAATTGCTCCTAACACAAATAACCCAATTACAGTGCCAATAGCCAAACGACGACCCGATAACTGCCAAGCCATCAAACCGAACAGAGCGATGATCAACAAGGGCGGAGCAGCGTTAAATGCACTGTCGATAGCCGTTAGAGTGGCATCAACAGGGGCTTTGACAGCGGTAAAAAATGGTCGGAAATTTGTAACCACCCAACCGACTCCTGATTCGATCCAGCTATCGAGCGGAATCCAAACCTCTTGAAATGGCTGTAATAAGCTAAATTCGGTTACTTCATCAGGTGTGCTACTGGCAGACATGGCCGCGGCATCGGAACTCTGTGAGCTGCTTGCACCTCCCCATGGATTACTCGCCGTGGTCTCATTTGCACTTGTTTCTTCAGAAGTCGTTGCCCAAGGATTTGAAACAGTACTCATGCTAAAGTCTCCCTATCCAATTTTTCCCTATCCATTGTTTCCCTATCCAATGTTTCCAATAGTCGCGCTTTACTAACGACACCAACGTATTTGTGTTGATCATCAATAATAGGGACGGCACAGGGCGCTTGAGCGACGATGGAAATAATGTCCCGAATGGATGTGTCTGCTGGAATAGCTTGGACATCATTAATGATAGCTTCAGCAAGTGTTTGTTTGTTTTTAATCACATCGTGCAATGAACTGGCGGACACGACACCGATAAATCGATTGCTTTTGTCGATAACGTATCCAAACTCTCGCTCGTGTTCATTCAGCAATTGCAGTCCACTACGCAAACCTTCGCTGGAATCTTTCTTTATCAGGGTCAACTTCGACTTTGAGGCAATGTCTCTCGCGCTGAACACGTTGCTAACATCAACACCTTTAAAGAAAGAACGAACATAATCATTAGCTGGGTTGTGCAAAATATCATCGGGCGTACCCACTTGGACCACCTCCCCTCCCTGCATAATGGCAATACGGTCACCAATCCGCATGGCTTCATCTAAATCGTGAGAGATGAATACCACAGTACGTTGATGCTCAGACTGCAATCGAACTAATTCATCCTGCATCTCCGTTCGAATAAGGGGGTCGAGCGCAGAAAAAGCCTCATCCATTAACAAAATATCAGGATCATTGGTTAATGCTCTGGCCAAGCCAACACGCTGCTGCATACCGCCCGACAATTCATCGGGATAACTAAAAGCATGGGATTCCAAACCGACTTGCGCGAGGGCGCTCCGTGCTTTTTCGTGACGTTCTTGAATATTCACACCAGACAGTTCTAACCCAAACGCCGCATTGTCTAAAACATTCATATGCGGCATTAAAGCGAATGACTGAAACACCATACTGATTTTACTTCGACGAATGTCGCGCAGTGCCTTGTCATCGACCTGAGTAATGTCATGCCCATCAATCAGAACTTGGCCCTGTGTAGGCTCGATGAGCCGGTTCAACAAACGAACAAGTGTCGATTTACCTGAACCAGAAAGCCCCATGACAACAAATATCTCGCCTTCTTCTATGGACAAACTGGCATTTTTTACACCAACCGTCTGCCCTGTTTTCTTGAAGATCTCGTCTTTATCAATACCTTGTTCAAGCATCTTTAATGCTTTCTTGGGGTGCTCTCCAAAAATTTTGTATAGGTTTTTAACTTCGAGTTTCGTGCCCATAGTTGGTCTCTGTTGTTAAACACAATGCACACATCGTTGTTGGATAACGACTTGATACTTATTTAGCATAGAGACAAAATTTATTGTTTACAAGACTAAATATTTACACATTCTTTAAAACGAACCCGATACCCTTCCCGCTTAGCATTTTCATAAACTGACCAGACCGGTAGAGAAAAAAAAACATATAAAGTCCGTACAGCTGTAACTAAAAAATACCGGAGACAGCAATAAACCATATAAAAAACAACTCCCTACAGAAATCTCATCAAGATCAAATAATAGGCAAAAAAAAACCGATAACGATACCATCGTCATCGGTTTTTTTCTTATTTGATACATTAAATACGTGTTTTTAAGGTACTAAACCAACACATTTTCCACGTCATAAGTACCATTGAAAAGTTCAAAAACCTTACTGTCCAAGCCCTCTTTTGTAAGAATAAACAGCAGGGATTTCGCCACATCCTCACGGGAAATCGACATTTCATCAACATGAGTGGGGCGCTTTATGGTAATTTTGCCTTGCCCTTTGTTATCCGTTAATGGGCCAGGACGAACTAACGTGTAGGGTACGCCAGATTCCATTAAATATTGGTCTGCCATGTGTTTAGCCACCAGATAGGGTTTGATGTCGCCTCCTATCGCGTCTGGGTCATCCGCCCCCATACTACTGAGCATGACAAACTTTTTAACCGACTGCTTCTTGGCGTAATCGATCGCTTTTTT
>CAZBUC010000154.1:0-5961 GCA_964494965.1 uncultured Maribrevibacterium sp. | reverse complement strand
AATCCTAGAGCAGCTCTCTGAACAATTGGTAGACATTGAACAAAACCCTAATGATAAACAGTTACTAAATGCGATTTTTCGCGGTTTTCATACCGTTAAAGGTGGCGCTGGATTTTTACAGTTAACGGCATTGGTTGATTGCTGTCACTACGCTGAAAACGTTTTTGATATATTGCGAAATGGCCAGCGTAAGATTGATTCCAATTTAATGGACATCGTTTTACAAGCGCTCGATGCAGTCAATGAAATGTTTGACACAGTGCGTGCGGGTGGTGTTCCTGAACGTGCTTCGCCTGAATTGATAGCGGCTTTGAGCGCCTATGCTTCTCCTCCGACAGAAGAAGAGCTTTCAGGCCAAGATGACGACGAAGATGATGAAGAAACCGAAGCATCAGACGATGAAGTCATAGATGATGAGCTAGAAGATAGTGAATCAGAGTCACTTACTGAGTCTGAAGAACCCGCTGATATATCAGACGATGAGTTTGAATCTTTATTAGATGCACTTGGCGGTGCTTCTTCAGATGCGTCAGCTAGCAGCCAAAAAACAGAATCAGCGGTAGAAGCAAAGTCAGATGATGAAATTACAGAAGATGAGTTTGATGCTTTATTAAACCAGCTTCATGGCAGTGGTGCTCCTGGTCTCAGTGATTCTTCGACAGATAAAACGCATAAAAAGGAGGCTCCAAAGGCAAATTCATCTGCCGAGCCTGCTTCTTCAGATGAAATTACGGAAGATGAATTTGAAGAGTTGCTGAACAAACTTCACGGTGAAAGTGGTTCTCCGAGTAGTAAAAAAGACACAGAAAAAGACAGCACAGAAAGTCAAGCTGGGTTAGGTGGAGCAGAGTCTGACTTAATTACAGAAGATGAATTTGAGTCTTTACTAGACACCTTGCAAAGTAAAGAGAGTAAGGTAAAAGCTGAGCCAGAAAAGCCTAAAGTCGCGCCCAAAACGCCTCCAAAGCCAAAAGCTAAGCCAGCGGAAAAAGCCAAAGTGGTCCCCGATCACAGTGAGCCAGATCTCGATCAAAGTAAAGAAAAGTCAGCCAACTCACCGGTAGTTCAAGAAACTACAGTACGTGTTGATACTAAACGTTTAGACGACATTATGAACATGGTGGGCGAGCTTGTGCTCGTTCGAAATCGCCTTGTTCGATTAGGTCTTCAAAGCGAAGACGAATCAATGGGTAAAGCAGTATCAAATTTGGATGTGGTTACTGGCGATTTGCAGAACGCGGTGATGAAAACGCGCATGCAACCTATCAAGAAAGTGTTTGGTCGTTTTCCACGTGTTGTACGAGATCTTGCTCGCAGCATGAAAAAAGAAGTGAACTTAGTGCTTCGCGGAGAAGAAACCGATCTTGATAAAAACTTAGTAGAAGCCCTAGCTGACCCGCTTGTCCACTTGGTTCGTAACTCTGTGGATCATGGTATTGAATCACCAGACGTTCGTGAAGCAAACGGTAAGCCGAGAATGGGTACGGTTACCTTGTCGGCGGAGCAAGAAGGTGATCACATATTGCTCTCCATCGAAGATGATGGTGCAGGTATGGACCCTGACTTTCTTCGCAGTAAAGCGGTCGAGAAAGGGTTGATGGACGCAGATGCAGCAGAAAGATTGTCTGATAATGAAGCTTTTAACCTTATTTTTGCTGCAGGGTTTTCAACCAAAACCGTTGTGACCGATGTGTCAGGCCGTGGGGTCGGCATGGACGTTGTTAAGACCAAGATTTCTCAGCTTAACGGCACGTTAGACATTAAGTCTGCTTTAGGTCAAGGATCTAGATTTAATATCAAGGTTCCCCTAACGCTGGCCATTATGCCAACTCTGATGGTGACATTATCAGATCAAGCGTTTGCTTTCCCATTGGTCAGTGTTAATGAAATTTTTCATCTTAATCTGAAAAAAACCAATGTCGTCGATGGGCAACGAGTCGTTGTTATCCGCGGCAAGACGCTGCCAATTTTTAACCTCAAAAATTGGTTAATTAAGGGTAATAACTCAGCTGAATTGCCTGCAGAGGCGCATGTTGTTGTTATTCAGGTCGGTATCAGCGAAGTGGGTTTTGTCGTTGATCAGTTGGTAGGTCAAGAAGAAGTGGTGATAAAGCCTTTAGGAAGAATGCTACAAGGCACAGCAGGTATGGCTGGTGCAACCATTACAGGTGATGGGCGTATTGCATTGATTCTGGATGTACCTAGTATGTTGAAAAGTTACGCATATAGGTAATATGTTTTTCATTTAGGAGATGTTTAATGCCTGTTAAGGTATTGGTTGTTGATGACTCTGGCTTTTTTCGGCGCCGACTTGTTGAGATTTTTGAAGCAGATCCAAGGTTAACCGTTGTTGGTACAGCAAATGATGGTCGAGAGGCGATTGAGAAAGTACAGTCACTTTCTCCTGATGTTGTGACCATGGATTACGAAATGCCAGTGTTGGATGGTATAGCGGCAGTTCTTAACATCATGAAGCTTAAACCTACGCCTGTGTTAATGTTTTCTTCTTTGACGCATGAAGGTGCTAAAGTCACTTTGGATGCGCTAGAAGCGGGTGCTGTTGATTTTATGCCAAAGAATTTTGAGGATATTTCTCGAGATTCAGCGGTAGTGAAGCGCGCATTAGTAGAAAGAGTGTTGACGGTTGCTAAAACACGCTTGGCGGGAAGTCGTCAGCCTGTTGCAGCACTAGGGCCAAGAGAAGCGCCAAAACCCATCGTCACTAGCCGTGGTGTTATTATTCCTCGGGCCAGAAAAAAAGTCAGTTTGGTGGCTCTTGGAACATCAACGGGTGGTCCAATGGCGTTGCAAACGGTGTTGACCAAGTTGCCCGCGGACTTCCCTGCACCTATCGTAGTGGTTCAGCATATGCCTGCTGCTTTTACGGGGACCTTCGCTGAACGATTAAATAATATTTGCAAAATTACCGTGCGTGAAGCAAAAGATGGTGATCGTTTGGTGCCGGGTGTTGCGCTTTTGGCGCCTGGTGGTAAGCAAATGATGATTGATTCAAGAAATGGCGGTTGTGTGCGCGTTTTAGATGGCGACGATAGGCTTAATTTTAAGCCTTCTGTTGATGTGACATTTGGTTCAGCGTCAAAATGTTATCCAGGTAAGGTACTTTCCGTCGTGATGACAGGTATGGGAGCTGATGGTCGCGAAGGCGCGCGTATGCTTAAGAACTCAGGTTCAACAGTGTGGATTCAAAGTGAAAACTCCTGTGTTATTTACGGTATGCCAATGGCCGTTGAAAAAGCCAATTTAGCCGATGATATAATTGATTTAGACCACATTGGTGAGCGTATTGTACGTGAGGTAAGCTAATGGATTTTGTTACATTAGCGGGTCTGATCATCGCTTTTAGTGCGGTGTTTTTATCTAATTGGTTGGGAGGGGGGGAAGCCATTCTTTTGCTGAATCTCCCTTCAGCCATTATTGTAATTGCTGGCAGTATTGGTGCCACACTCATCCAAAGTAGCATTCAAGAAGCTTATCGTGCTCTGTCTATTCTTAAGTGGAGTTTGTTTCCTCCGATTTATGATCTTGATGCCGCCCGCGCATTACTCAATAATTTAGCTCACAAGGCTAGGCGATTGTCATTGTTGTCGCTTGAATCTGATATTGAAGCAATTGGTAATCCGTTTTCGAGTAGGGCCTTACAGATGGCCATTGACGGTACCGATCCTGACTTGTTAATGGACAGATTGCATGATGATGCCATTCGGATACACGAAAAACGTATGCGAAGTGTCTCTTTTTTAGAGTCAATTGGTGGATATGCGCCAACATTAGGCATTATGGGATCCGTGCTTGGTTTGATACAAGCTATGGCCAATTTAGACAGTCCCGAAGCACTGGGTCAAGGTATAGCGGTCGCCTTTGTGTCAACACTTTATGGCCAAGGTTTTGCTAACCTTATTATTTTTCCGATAGTAAAAAAATTAACAGGGCACATAGATAAAGAACTACTTTACCATCAGTTGCTCATTGACGGAATTTGTGGCATTGCCGTTGGTAAACATCCTTACCGTTTAGAACTTGAGCTTAATGCTTATGAGTGAAACCTCGCGGCCCTTGAGGCGTCGGCAAGCGATAAAACGGCCAGTGGCTTCGGCTTCCCAAGGTCGAGAGCGCTGGATACTTTCGTATGCCGATTTTATTACTTTGTTGTTTGCTTTTTTTGTCGCCCTTTATTCTATTTCACTTCAAAATCAAGGTGATGAGCAGCGTCTAAAAGAAACACTTCAGGGCGTGTTTGATGCTGTTCAGAAGTCTGTGAAACCTATTAATATCGGCGAACCTGTTGTGGGTGAGCCACAAAGTGATGACGTAGTGGATACTAAGCCCGTCCCCGTTGCGCCTCCAGCTATCGAAGAGACGGTCTCTTCTGCCGTTTATGCTTTATTGAGTCAGGTGGTGGAGAATCAGTTTTCAGGACTTCATACAACAGGTCAAATTTCTGTCACGGAATCCGCTGACTGGGTGAATTTAGAGCTCAGATCGGGATTGCTGTTTGGTCAAGGGGAATACGAATTGACCAATGAAGCGGTGGCTTTACTGATGTTGGTGGCCAATGTTTTAAAAGCGTATCCTTCTGTCATATTAGTTGAAGGTAATACGGACGATTTACCCGTTAACTCGCCTCGTTTGGTGTCAAACTGGCATTTATCCGGTTTGCGTTCAGCCTCTGTTGTAGATGAATTAGTATACCAAGGCGTCGACCCTAAAATGGTTGCGCCCATCGGTTTTTCCAGTGAGCAGCCAAAAGTGAGGAACACAAACGATGCTGCAAGAGAGCAAAATCGACGCGTTGTATTAAGGATAAGCAAACGAGAAGCGGATAATCTGCATGATTACTTGTTTCAGTAGTGTATTACTGTATATGATTGCAAACAATTAGCAGGCACATTAATAGCATAGGGTATCAGGGGAGTCGGAGTGCACATTTGGGCAGTGGCGAATCAAAAAGGCGGTGTTGGAAAAACCACCACTGTTGTTTCATTAGCAGGGTTGCTTGCAGACGCTGGTAATAGAGTATTAATGATGGATCTTGATCCACACGGTTCTTTGACTAGTTACTTTAGATTTGACCCAGATTCCGTTGAAAAAAGTGCGTACAATCTATTCCAAACCTCCGGTAAAATACCTGCAGATCTTCCCGCTTCGCTTATTATTAAAACGGGTCATCCGAATTTGTCACTCTTGCCTGCGTCAACCGCCCTCGCTACGCTTGAGCGTCATGCTCAGGCTCAAGGAGGTATGGGGCTAGTGATATCCAAAACACTAGCGATACTGTGGGATGAGTATGACTATGTTTTGATTGACAGCCCACCTGTTCTGGGGGTCTTGATGATTAATGCTTTGGCTGCGTGTAAGCAACTTATTATTCCTGTGCAGACGGAGTTTTTGGCTATTAAGGGGCTAGAAAGAATGGTCAGGACGTTAACAATGATTAATCGAGCTAGAAAGCGTCCTGTTCCTTTTTTAATTGTACCGACTTTATTTGACCGACGAACTCAGGCATCCAATAAAAGCTTACGAAGTTTAAAAGACACCTATGGCGATCTGGTATGGCACTCGGTGATTCCAGTAGACACTAAATTAAGAGACGCCAGTACAGCAGGAATTGCACCTTCAGCTCTTGATCCTAACGCTAGAGGCATTAAAGCGTACGAGAGTTTGATGGAATCATTGCTGAACCCAGTAGGACAGTAACGATATATGAAAGAGACAAAGAGTAAAGACACTACTCTCATTGGGCCGCAAATTGCTTTGCAACGCTATCTTGACGATCTTTTGCAAGAGGCGACTGCGAAGGAAATGTCGGATCTGCAAGAAGGGGTGTCTGTTACAGAAGAGCCTCAATCTAAAAGCTTGTTTAAAGATCCTGAAAAAACAAAGATTATCCAGCCAGAGCCAGAGCCAGAGCCAGAGCCAGAGCCAGAGCCAGAGCCAGAGCCA
>CAZBUC010000153.1:2648-5981 GCA_964494965.1 uncultured Maribrevibacterium sp. | reverse complement strand
AGCGGAAGTCGTCGCCTAAATAGACCTGTTTTACTTGTTCGTTATTGATGACGGTATTGGCATCGCCTGACGCTATGATATAACCATTGCCAACAATATAGGCTTTGTCACAAATATCTAGGGTTTCTCTTACGTTGTGATCGGTGATGAGTACGCCAATGCCGCTTTCCTGAAGGTGCTTGATGATTAATTTGATATCACCAACAGAAATGGGATCTACGCCAGCGAAGGGCTCATCAAGCAAAATAAATTTTGGGTTCATCGCAAGGGCGCGGGCGATTTCAACTCGGCGCCTTTCTCCACCTGATAAGGCCATGCCAAGGTTTGAGCGAATATGTGTGATATGAAACTCTTCCAAAAGTGTCTCTAATTTTTCTTTCTGCTGTGCTTTACTTAGTTCTTTTCGTGTCTCAAGAATGGCAAGAATATTGTCTTCGACTGACATCTTACGAAAAATGGATGCTTCTTGTGGTAAATAGCCAATGCCTTTCTGTGCTCTAGTGTGCATGGCGTCTTTAGTGATATCTTGACCATCAATAAAAATACCGCCAGCGTCGTTGGCTACCATGCCGACGATCATGTAAAAGCAGGTCGTTTTGCCAGCGCCATTGGGGCCAAGTAAGCCAACCGCTTGTCCTGACTCTACAGCAATAGAGACGTCTTTAACAACAGGCCGTTTTTTGTAGCTTTTCGCGAGATGTTTTGCTTCGAGTAGTGCCATTTATTTCTCTGCCTTTGTCGCTTGAGGTTTTTCTGCGGTTTGTGGCTGTAAAGTCATCATAACCCGACCAGAGTCTTTCTTCTCAGCCGTAAAAGCGCCGCTATTGATGTTGTATTGAATGTAATCAGCGGTGATGGCGTTTTGCATGCGACTTAAATAACCATCCCCATTAATTTCGAGTTTTGACTCGTCGGTTGAATAGAGGATTTCATTCCCCTTGCTAATAACTATGTTGCCGCTCCAGTCTAATTGTTGACTAAATACTGCAGGAGCACCTTTGGCCACTAGGCTGCTAAATTGACGGGTTTGGGCATTGCTGGTGACTTTTAGATATTCTGCTTGAATTTCTATTGTGCCCTGCTTAACAAAGACATTTCCTTTATAAATAGCTTCCCCTGTGTTTTGATTAAATGAAGCCTCGTCTGCCTGAATCTCAAGCGGTTGATTTATGTCATCCGGTAAGGTGTAGCCATTTGGAGAGACTACAAAGGCGGCCATTAAGGCCCCTAAGCTAATTAGCTGTTTCATAAATTCCTCTGACAGATTGGGTCATGAAGACTTCTTCTGAATTGATGTAGGTAACGATTTTCTCTGACGTGGTTTCGCCTTGAGATGAGATAAGGGTGGCGTTTCCATAGCTTGTTAGGGATTTATCTCTATCGAGGTAATGCACGCTGTCTGAGTGCATTTCTATTTCCTCAGACTGCAGGTGCCATTTGATAGCTTGGGCATTGCCTGTTAATAAAATGTCTTTGTTGCCATCTTCGATAATACCTGTCTCTGCTTTTGCTAGCCAATTACCGGTAAGACTAGACCGCTCGACTATAGGCTCAACAAGAAGCGTTTTAGACGTCGCCTCGTAATGTCTTGTTTGCTCGGTTTTAAGTGACTCAGTTAGTTTTCCATTCTTATCGAATGTTTTTACATGCACCTTGGTTATAAAGTAATCAGGGGCATCGTTAAAGGTTTCCACCTCAACCAAGTTATTAACCGTATTTGTCCCTTGATAGAAAACACCCCCCAAAAAGACGGTAACGGTACAGGTGATGATGAGGTTTTTGGGGCGGATTAACGTATTGAGTATAGTCATTAGGCTAATGTCGTTGTGCTAACAAAGAATAAATAGACAGCATATGAGGCGATCAGAGGAAGTCCAATCCAACGTGGTATCTGCTTGCTTGAGGTTTTTTGAAAAACAAATACGCAAACGGCTAGGGCGAGAGTTAATCCCAAGACCCAAGGGAAATCCCGACTAATAATATTGGCGTCTAGCAGTCCAGGCGCAATGATTGCTGGAAGTGGCAGTACGGTGGCTAGGTTAAAAATATTGGAGCCGATAATATTGCCAATCGCGATATCGTGATGTCCTTTGAGGACACTGCTAACGGAGGCCGCAAGCTCGGGAAGGCTAGTGCCTATCGCAACAATGGTTAAGCCAATAACCAATTCACTTACGCCCAATGCGGTTGCAATGCCTATGGCTCCCCAAACCAGCAGTTTTGAACTGCCTATCAGAACCATTAAGCCAAGAACCGCAATTATTAAAGATTTACTGACTGGCGCGCCGTCGTCTTCGGGTAGTTCACTTTCTAAATCAGCCTTTAGATCTTTATTTCCTTTTAGCAAAATAGTTAGAATTCCGATAAAAGCAACCAATAAAAGAATTCCGTCCCATTCTGTAAGAGCCCCGTCGTATAAAGTGAATCCTGTTAACAGGGTAATGGCGATAACAAGGGGGATTTCTTTGGTAGTTAAGCCCGCGGCGATGGGTACAGCAGAAAACAGTAGGGTAATACCGAAAACAAGACCGATGTTAGCAATATTGGAGCCTAGGACGTTGCCCACCGCTATCTCAGGGGCACCATCTAACGCTGCAATAGCAGAAACCACCATTTCAGGTGCCGATGTGCCAAATGCGACCAAGGTTATGCCAATCACCATGGGATTAACATTAAGCTTTTCAGCAACGAGTGCGGAGTGTTCGATAAACTTATCGGAACTCATTATAAGTAGTACAAGACCCGCAGCAAGAGCCAAAGAAAATAACAACATGATTTCAGTACGACCTTTTAGTCTAAAAGACACCATTTAATGAGGTTTGCTCGCTAAATTCAAGACTTGATCTAACAAACATAGTGCATTTGGTAATAGCGTGATTTTATTTGCATATGGGCAATGATAGTATTAATCCATATTTGGTACAGATGGAAGGTGTGTCAGTGAAAAATGCGTACGTCAGTGTCAGTAAACTCAGTTTTAGTCGAGGTGAGCGAGTCATCTATGATGACGTATCGCTCACGATACCCAAGGGTAAAATAACCGCGATCATGGGGCCAAGTGGCACAGGCAAAACAACATTGTTGCGTTTAATTGCAGCGCAGCTTGACCCGGATTCTGGGACTATTTTGGTTGATGGTCAAAATTTGCACACTTTGTCTCGCTCTGATTTGTACAAAGAGCGTAAGAAGATGGGCATGCTTTTTCAAAGTGGTGCTTTATTTAGCGATATGTCAGTGGCAGAAAACGTTGCCTTTCCATTGGAAGAGCATACTAAATTGGACGCTGTTTCGATTCAGCAAATTGTTAGCGATAAATTGCACAGTGTTGGGTTG
>CAZBUC010000153.1:0-2638 GCA_964494965.1 uncultured Maribrevibacterium sp. | reverse complement strand
CGGCTGAATTGTCTGGGGGTATGGCTCGACGTGTTGCTCTGGCGCGTGCCATTGCGCTTGATCCACAACTCGTCATGTACGATGAACCATTTACTGGACAAGACCCTATTTCAAAAGGGGTGCTTGTTAAATTAATTAAACAGTTAAACGATTCGGCTAACATAACATCGGTCATTGTTTCTCATGATGTGGAAGAGTCCCTATCGATTGCTGATCATGTGTGTATCTTAGCCGGTGGGAAGGTAATTGCTGAAGGAACGGCCGAGGATATACGTCACTCTACTGATCCTCAAGTTAAACAATTTTTAAATGGTGAACCAGACGGTCCTGTGCCTTTTCATTATCCTGATGAGTCTGCTTTGATGCCAGGATTAAAGGGAGGGGCTGCATGAAAGCTATTATTGCGTTAGGTGCTTGGGCGTTCAACTGGCTAGAGTCAGTAGGGCGTGCTGGGATCTTCATTGTGCAGAGCATTTGTAGGATGCCAACCCGTTGGGGAGAGTCCATTAACTTACTGGTTAAGCAGCTCTATTCTGTGGGGGTGTTGTCTTTAGTCATCGTTATTGTTTCGGGTACCTTTATTGGTATGGTGCTTTCCCTTCAAGGCTACAGTATTTTGGCTAAGTTTGGTTCGGAAGAGGCGGTAGGTCAGTTATTGGCGCTGTCTTTGCTCCGTGAATTATCCCCTGTCGTAACCGCTTTATTATTTGCGGGCCGTGCTGGGTCATCGTTGACAGCAGAAATTGGCTTAATGAAAACCACAGAGCAGCTTTCCAGCTATGAAATGATGGGCGTTGATCCATTGAGACGAGTCATAGCGCCACGCTTTATCGCGGGCGTGATTTGTTTGCCACTATTAAGCTTGATCTTCTCAGCCGCCGGTATATTGGGTGGACAGCTTGTTTCTGTGGGCTGGTTGGGTGTTCATGATGGCGCTTTTTGGTCTTCTATGCAGCAGTCTGTGCATTTCGATACAGATGTTTTAAACGGCCTTATTAAGGCAATGTGTTTTGCTGTGGCGGTAACTTGGATTGCTGTATATCAGGGATACGAATGTGCTCCGACTTCGGAAGGGATAGGTAAAGCCACAACGCGTACGGTTGTATTAGGGTCGTTGGCTGTGCTGGCATTAGATTTTGTTTTAACCGCTGCTATGTTTGGAGATTTTTAAAATGAGAAGTAAGCGTGCTGAGTTAATGGTCGGGGGCTTTATTGTTCTGGGAATTGTTGCACTGGTGTATTTGGCGGTTCAAGTAAGTGGATTAGCCTTTTCCAGTAAAAAAGATACCTATCAAATTGTCGCACGATTTGATGATATCGCGGGTTTAACGAGCCGCGCTAAGGTGTCTATTGCTGGTGTCACGGTAGGCAGTGTTGAATCTATTACCTTTGATAAAGAGCTTTACATGGCCTTGGTCTCAATGAATATCAACTCAGATGTTGATAATATCCCCATTGACAGTTCTATGGCGGTGCTCACTAGCGGTCTGTTGGGAGAAAAATATCTTGGCATTTCTATAGGTGCAGAAGATGAAATGCTAAAAGATGGCAGTGAAATATACGATACCCAGTCCGCTCTTGTTTTAGAAACGCTGATTAGTCAATTCTTATTTAATTCAGGTGATTCGGAGTAGCGTATGCCTAAATTTTTGATGAAATGTTTATTGTTATTTACCACCTTCGTGAGTGTGAGCGTCTTTGCTAACACCGAGGGGGCGCAAGACGTTGAAGAAGCAAGAAATACGGTTGTCCGTATAGTGGAAGCGTTTCGGGATGATATCGTTGCTGATAAGGAAATGCTTGCTGAAGACCCCCGCTTGCTTGAAGAGAGGGTCAATTTGATTCTGGATGAAGTGGTGGATTTTGATGATTTCTCTAAAAAAGTCATGGGTAAATATTACCGCCGTGCTTCAGAGGATCAGCGTAATCAGTTTGCCATTGTGACTCGAGACACCTTACTAAAAACCTACGGTGCTTCTTTGCTTGAGTTGGATGCAGATCGCATAAATGTGTTGCCTCTAGGTCCTCAAGGTCGTGGTCGTGAAACTAAAGTAGATGTTGATTTTCAGATGGAAGCAGGTGGGCTATTGAACATCAGCTTTTACATGCAGCAAGGTGCACAGAATAATTGGACCTTAAGCAACGTAGTGATTAATAACATTAATTTTGGTCTGACTTTTCGTAAGCAATTCGAGGTGATGATGCAGCAAAACAGGAATGATGTGGATGCGGCTATATCGGCATGGCAGCAGTCGCTGGCGAAAAAATCATCCTAGTTGTGCGTTAGCGAAAAACATTTTTTTACTGAAGCGACCTAAGAGGCAGGCTTTATTTTTTCCTAACGAACAAGTGAAGGTCCTATAAGCTTTTTTTTCGGTTGCAGATTGTGATCAGGTGTTAAGATGTTTGTCATACTA
Source organism: uncultured Maribrevibacterium sp. (assembly GCA_964494965.1). Classification (GTDB taxonomy): domain Bacteria; phylum Pseudomonadota; class Gammaproteobacteria; order Pseudomonadales; family Marinomonadaceae; genus Marinomonas. The sequence goes on along the minus strand of CAZBUC010000153.1, from coordinate 221 downwards.
AGGTAGAATAAACCCTATTATAAAATGTATTTGGAGCGACTGTGAACGCAGGTGAAGTAAAAACACTTTTAGAATCCTCAATACCCAACTGCCAGGTAACAGCAGAAGGGGAAGGGTGCAATTTTCAGATTATTGTGGTTTCAACGGAATTTGAAGGTATGTCAACCGTTAAGAGACAGCAGAGGGTTTACTCCCATTTACAAGACGCCATCTCCAGTGGC
>CAZBUC010000152.1:2270-5998 GCA_964494965.1 uncultured Maribrevibacterium sp. | reverse complement strand
TGGGGTTATGCCGTGTTTGGTAAAGTCACGGCTGGTATGGATGTCGTTAACAAAATCAAAGAAGTAAAAACGACAATGAAATCAGGCCATCAAGATGTGCCTGCTGAAGACGTCATCATCGAAAGTGCAGAATTGGTAAAAAGCGAAGGCTAATGATTCGTTATTTTATCTCAGATTTGCATTTGAGCGACAAACGTCCGGATCTTATCCGGGCGTTTGTTTTGATGACCAAAGCCCTCCTGGCTCGAAAAGAGGAAGCGGAGCTCTATATCTTAGGCGACTTTTATGAAGCCTGGATTGGTGATGATTTTCAAGCAGACTGGAACATCGAAATAGAAAACGCCCTAGCTGAATTATCACAATCAGGCTTTAAATTGTATTTTTTGCATGGCAACAGAGACTTTTTGATTGGAAAAGACTGGTTAGCTCGAGTAGGTGTAACTTTTATAGAAGAGCAGACGGTATGGTTAATAGACAATCATTCTGTCCTTTTAACCCACGGTGATGAATACTGCATTGAAGATACCGAGTATCAGGCTTTCAGAAAAACGGTACGCTCTAAACAGTGGCAAGAACACATTCTCGCTATGCCACTCAATCAACGCATCGCCTTAGCTGCACAACTGCGCAACGACAGTAAATCCAGCGCAATGGAAAAATCCATGGACATCATGGATGTTTCAAACTCTGCCGTTAATGCTTCCTTGATTCATCATCAATGCCAGACCGTCATTCATGGCCACACTCACCGTCCAGACCTTCATGAAGACGAAGGCACTCTGCGTTGTGTGCTCGGCGATTGGGATACACACGTTTGGCTCGCTAGCATCAAAGAAGGCATCTATTCTCAATCCAAAGCCACGGTAGCGGCGTTCAACCAAGATGTCCTAAATTCATTAAAAGAAGTGCATCGTAAGGCTTTAAGCAAAAATTAACGTATTTCACTCATTTCTTCTCGCTTCATCCATGGCGTTTTTTTGGCTGAAGCGTTTTCACGAATAGCGATTACTTCGCTTCTCTTCAGAGAAACACTAAAAACCACATTGCGATACAAAAAATCTACCAATAGCCTTGACCATGTATCGAGAAATGGCGATGATTCTGAAATACCAAATTCACTTTCGTGATCCGGAAGAGTGTTCTGGTGTTTAAATCGAATGTTTAACTTACCCTGTTAAGCAATACCATAAAAATAAATACAAAGGTACAACCTTAATGTCTGATAACTACTCCTCGGCCAGCGCTTCTGGCTCTGATAAATCCTCACCTACGCGTGTTCAATGGTCTACCCGAATGGCATTTGTTCTGGCTGCAGTCGGCTCTGCGGTTGGGTTGGGCAATATATGGAAGTTCCCTTATATTACCGGTGAACACGGTGGAGGCGCTTTTGTACTGGTCTATCTAGGCTGTATCCTAATTATAGGTATCCCCGTCATGATGGCTGAAATCGCTTTAGGGCGACGTGGTCGCCACAACCCATCACAAGGCATTGCGGCATTGGTTCGTGAAGCCGGCGCACACCCTTTTTGGAAAATCATTGGCGTCATGGCGTTGCTGTGTGGCTTTATGATTCTTATGTTTTACACCGTTGTCGCTGGTTGGGCATTCGCGTACGCCCCAAAAGCCGCATCAGGTAGCTTTGTCGGTGAAAGTGGCGACGCCATTGGTGCTATGTTTGGCGGCATGTTGGCAGACCCCCTCGCACTCACCATCTGGATGACGGTTGTTTTGGGGTTAACCATGGCCATTGTTTTGCGCGGCCTACACGGCGGACTTGAAAAAGCCATTAATCTATTAATGCCAGGCTTGCTCATTTTGTTAGTGATTTTAGTGGGATACGCCATGACCAGCGGTCACTTTATGGAAGGCGTTAGCTTCTTGTTTAAAGCCGACTTCAGCAAGATGACTGGAACCGGCTTCTTAGTGGCACTAGGACATGCTTTTTTCACTCTTAGTCTGGCGTCTGGTGCCATTATGACTTATGGCTCTTATTTGCCGAAAAATGTCTCTATTGGCAAAACGACCATGCTAATCGCGATCATGGATACGGTTGTGGCGCTTGCTGCAGGACTTGCCATTTTCCCATTGGTTTTTGCCAATGGCTTAGAGCCAGGAGCAGGTCCAGGTCTTATTTTTGTTACCTTGCCCATTGCCTTCGGTCAAATGCCTTTTGGCAGCGCGTTCGGCACGCTATTTTTCTTATTGCTGGCCGTTGCCGCTTTGACCTCCGCCATCTCGTTGCTTGAGCCAACCATTTCTTGGTTAACAGAAAAGTTCAAGATGACGCGTACCAAAGCGTGTCTGCTAGCAGGCAGCTTACTGTGGATAGGTGGACTTGGTGTTGTGGCCTCATTAAACATAGGTTCCGAATGGACACTATTCGGCAAAACATTCTTCGACATTCTAGACTACCTAACCTCCAGTTGGCTCATGCCCCTTGGTGGCTTGCTGATGGCCATTTTCAGTGGCTGGATATTGAATAAAACCGTTATGCAAGATGAAATTGGATTGGGCACAGGTATCATGTACCAACTTTGGTTATTTACCATGCGCTACATAACACCTCTGGCTATCATTGTTGTCTTTCTGAATGTGTTGGGGGTTATTAGCTTCTAGACTCAGCAAAAAAAAGCCCAAGATCCATTTTTTTATGATCTTGGGCTTATGATAATGCGCTTATATTGAAACACTTTATGTTGGTTAGACTCTTTGCTGAACGTACGTAATTTTTACATTTGAATGTTATCACGGTTGCTGATTATTCCCTGCAAGCAGCTCTTTCACCCACACGGTTTCTTCTGCATTCCTTGATCGACAAAACTCTATATTACGATTATGCAACATAGCCACTGCACGAAAAAAAGCATTATTGACAACGACGGGGTTTAGCTTTATTCCATGTTGCTGCCACCAATGCTGTTGAACCTTAGCAGTAAGTAGTTGGTATAAAAAATCCAACTCAAGTGACCCTTTATGCATGGCTTCGAAATCCACCACAGGGTCTACTTTTGCAATTTCTAACGCCAACCAATAGGTGACATCAGGTAATGTTTCACTTTTATGCATGCCCATAATATTCCCCTAAATCCAGAGTCATATTATGAGTCTAGCAGCTGTTTAGAAAGTCTCCATAAAAAAGCGCACTTGGCAATATTATTTATTTTCTTTAAGCACTGGCTGGCGGACCACTGTGTATTCGAAATTCAACATCAGGCTCGATAATAAGCTTATGTTCGAGCTCACGAAAAAACGCGACACGTTCATGGATAGGCTCACCTGCATACTCTTGCGCCAACGCAAGGTAGTCTTCAAAATGACGTGCTTCAGATTTCAGTAATGACAGGTAAAATTTTGACAACTCTTCATCCAAGTGCGGCGCCAGTGCCGCAAAACGCTCGCAGGATCTGGCCTCTACAAAAGCACCTATAATTAACGTATCAACAAGACGAGCAGGCTCATGGGTACGAATGTGCTTGCGAAGGCCATCAGCATAACGTGAAGCGCTTAAATGCTCATAGGCAATGCCACGCTTTCGCATTATTTTGTGCACTTGTTCAAAATGCAAAAGCTCTTCACGGGCTAATCGTGACATTTTGTGTAAAAGGTTATCGCGGTCTACATAACGATACATTAAACTCATTGCCGTTGACGCCGCCTTCTTCTCGCAATGAGCATGATCATTTAACAATAAGGTTTGGTTTTCGATTGCCCAGTTAACCCACGCTTTT
>CAZBUC010000152.1:0-2260 GCA_964494965.1 uncultured Maribrevibacterium sp. | reverse complement strand
AAGGAAGAAACTCAACAAGCTCTGGATACGCAGATAACATTACTCTACCTTTTTGTGTTAAAAAACGGGATTATACTTGGTATTAATTAAGGTGCGAACAGATTATCTCTTCTCTCTCCACAAAAAAACCTGAGAACAAAGATACCTTTTTTGCCATAACATCCTGATTTGGATTTTGATTTCGTCATGAATGAATACTATGACCTGCTAAAATTAAAAATTGGCCAACATGTTGGCGTTGAACTTGACCCTTATGTACTGAATTACGCTGTTGATAGCAGTAAGACAACTTGGGTGGCTGACCAAGGCGGTCGACCCTTTGTCTTGCGTTTTTTTCAACCTAAAAAAGGCAAAGTCGAGGCTTTTTTACAAAATGCACGTAAATACGCATCGGTCAAGCACCCCGCTATTACGCCAAACTACCCTCCTTTTTATTCCAGTCTTTGGGTATTTTCTTGTTCTGCGGTTTGTGGTGGAGAAAACTTATACAGCTTTTTAGGCAAGTACCCCGATGGTGCGCCACTTAATGTTGTCATTAGCTTATTTGACAATATTGCCAAAGCCTTAGATCAAGTCCATAAAAACGGCTTGTATCACGGACACCTTGATTTAAGCTCCATCCATGTTGTTAATGGACTCGGCCTAATGACAGGGTTTGGCGTACACAATTGGATGGTAAGAATTGACGATCAAGAAATGGATGTGCGCTTTTTCCCACCGGAGTATCTAAAGAAGGAACAGAAACGCTCCCCAGCATCAGACAGCTATGCCTTTATGCGTTTGCTGATGGCGGCACTACTTGGTGAATCTATTTTAGATAAAGATTTTGCCAATGGCTTGCCCGATACTCACCCAAACCTAAGCGATGCAACTTGGCATAAGCTTCTAAAGTGGAGTCGAGCCAGTGAACGCCACAGACCCAAATCTCTAGTTGAAGTGATTCGCATCCTTCGTGCCAATTTGTATAAACCAGAACCAAGCAACCAATCTTCGCCAAAACGCATCGCCAGACGCTTGATGCGTAATGCCACGCCAAAAGTCATTGGCATAAGCGCCTCTCTTTTTGCTGGAGTGGTTGCGGCCTTGGTATTTTGGCCAGACACGCCACCAGAGAAAGCACAACCTGTAGTCACCCAAACCACTAGTACCCCGGCATCGAACAATCCTCCAGAAACGCCATACGAGCCGTTACCACAAACGTTAGAAGAACCACTGAAAGTAGGCGGCAAGGCCCCTAAAGTTGAAAAAGTACTGCCCGCTACCTTTATCATGGGCGATCAAAACAATCTGGGGGATGACAACGAAAAACCCGCCCACGAAGTGGATATTCCCAGTGGTTTTTATATTAGCAAATACGAAGTGACCTTTGATCAATACGATAAATTTGCTGAAGCGACTGGGAGAGAGTTACCTCCTGACAATGGCTGGGGGCGTGGACAACGACCTGTCATCAATGTCAGCTGGTATGACGCAAAAGCCTACACAAACTGGGTGTCAGAACAAACCAATCAAGAATACCGCCTGCCAACTGAGATTGAGTGGGAATACTCGGCACGTGCTGATTCAAACACCGCTTTCTGGTACGGCAACACGGTAAAACCCGGCTATAGTGTATGTGATAGCTGCGGAAGCCAATGGGACGGCATTTCAACCGCTCCAGTTGGCAGTCAAGTCAGTAATCCGCTAGGGTTATTTGATATGCATGGAAATGTTGCTGAATGGGTAGAAGACTGTTATCACGATTCTTATGAAGGAGCGCCGACAAGCAACCAAGTGTGGTTAGCAAATCAATGTGACAGCCGTGTGATTCGTGGTGGGTCTTGGTTTGATATTCCAAGAGTAGGAAGAAGTGCCACCCGATACCGTGCAGAACCTGACCTTCAAGCCAGTAACTGGGGGTTTCGAGTCGTTAGGATTATTCAGCTACCTAATGGTTAAGCTAAATCAGAATAATTCCACTAAATGTCACCTATTCGAAATTGTTATGCCATATATTAAGCCTTTGTGATTTTTTTTCTATAAAATACAGGCACCGAAATGAAAAACGCATTGGGTAGCAATGGGTCATATTCAATTATACCCTTGCATCAATTGAAGAAAGTAGACAACGACGAACGTCACTAATCTAGGAATATACTATTGAGTTTTGGCATGAATGCGCCAAAAGCAAACGAAAGTTCGCTGGAGCTCAAGTTCTTCTTTTAGTCGCGATATTACTGTCATAAATTATTTAGAGGTGTTCTATAATGAGTCTTTATTC
>CAZBUC010000151.1:0-6016 GCA_964494965.1 uncultured Maribrevibacterium sp. | reverse complement strand
CGGCTCAATAGGGCATCGGCGCTGCCAGTGACCAAGTTCACTTTAACGTCATACTCTTTTGAGAAAGTGTCTAAAAGAGGCGCGATTAGCGCTTCAGAGCGAGCGGAATAGATATTCACTTCGCCTGCTGCCTGAGCAGAGACGCTGGCCATAGACAGCAAAGAAGTACCCACTACAGCGCAAACCGTAGATGTTTTACGAACAGAAGAAACGAATGTTTTTTTCGCAGAGTGCGTCATTATTGTTTTCCTTTCTAGATTATAAACAGGTTAAGTAATTCATTTGTGTAAACGAATCTGATTAGTAATAACAACTATGAAAAGATTGTAATGACTCTCCAACAATTTTACAAACACTAATGTAAACAATTCCTGTTTAGATTTTTGTCTTGCAAAAATGCATATTTCTCCTAACTTGCCGCTTCACTTCTTGGCCAATAAATGAACAATAGCGCAGCTTACTCAATCAAGACTTTTTAACGCGCAGGCCCCTATGACCACCATGGCTTCTTTAGAAGACAACGTTTCCCGTCGCACCCAATATATACGAGTGTTTTTGCTTGGACTCAGTGCGTTTATTTTTAATACCACAGAGTTTGTTCCTGTGGGCTTGTTGTCTGATATCGCAGACAGCTTTGCCGTATCACCCGCACAAGTAGGGTGGATGTTGACCGTGTATGCTTGGATCGTGGCGCTTATGTCGCTTCCCATGATGTTAATTACCCGAAAAATAGAGCGTAAAAAATTACTGCTTTGCCTGTTTGTATTGTTCGTTATTAGCCATGTGCTTTCTGTGGTTGCTTGGAATTTTACGATCCTTTTAGTGAGCCGAATTGGCATTGCGTTTGCTCATGCTATTTTCTGGTCGATTACCGCCTCTATTGCGATTCGAGTCGCGCCACAGGGAAAGCAAACCTTTGCGCTCAGTGTGCTGGCAACGGGAACTGGCTTAGCCATGGTACTCGGCGTGCCAGCGGGTCGTATCATAGGTCAGTGGTTGGATTGGCGGGCGACCTTCGCGATTATCGCCTTAGTGGCCGTGATTATTATGGTGGCCATGTATCGCTTGCTACCTAACTTGCCCAGTTTGTTTTCTGGATCACTGAAAAAAGTGCCTGAAGTGCTGGGTAACAAAGTGCTAATCGCCATGTACTTTTTTATCTTTGTGACCTTTTCTGCGCATTATTCAGCTTACAGTTACATCGAACCATTTTTGAAAACCATCGGCTCGGCCACAGAACAATTTACCACGCTGATTCTCTTGTTATTTGGTGTGGCGGGTATCGCGGGCAGTGTGATATTTAGTTACCTGGGGGACAAATTTAATACGCCCCTATTACTCAGCAGCGTCTTATTGGCCTCGATTGGAATGGGGGCTTTATACTTTGTCGCCGCCACGCCGAGTTGGCTAATCGTGTGTGTGTTATCTTGGGGGGCATCCATCATGATCATTGGTTTGAGTATGCAGATTCGCGTGTTAAAAATCGATAACACCGCCGCTGACATCATAATGTCTTTGTATTCTGGCATCATTAACCTAGGCATTGGCGCAGGCGCCCTGATAGGCGGGCAGATGATACATAGAGTGGGCTTAGCCAGCGTTGGCTTTACGGGCGCTGTGCTGGGCTTGGTCGCGATTGTCGTATTGGTGCTGCTATTAAAACGAACGCCTCAAACGCACTAACTTTTTAGAGTGAATATTGTGTAATATAAAAGTGTAAGCTAATGCCGAACGCATTTTCCATTATCATCAAGAAGGCGACAGAGTATGTCTAAAAAGACGGATTCGCTCCCTAACAGCACAGTAAATCGCACTGTCTCTGAACAAAGCATCAAAGAAAGCATTTTGCATCATTTGCGCTACTCTTTAGTGCACAACCCTGAGCAAGCGACCCCAAGAGACTGGTGGTTAGCTCTGTCATTGGCGATTCGAGATCGTATTACCGACGACATGTCAGATACTCAGCTGGTACATAACCGTGATAATGTACGACGGGTTTACTACCTTTCAATGGAATACCTGATGGGCCGCATGTTGATTAACAACGCCCACAATATTGGGGTATACGACGACGCCAAGCAGGCGATTGAAGCGTTAGGATTAGACTGGGATCAAATTTGCGATGAAGAAATGGACATGGGCTTGGGCAATGGTGGCTTGGGTCGATTGGCTGCGTGCTTTTTAGACTCCCTAGCCACCTTAGATTTGCCGGCGATTGGTTACGGTATTTATTACGAATTTGGTTTGTTCAAACAAGAATTTCAACAGGGCAAGCAAGTAGAGCACCCAGATACCTGGCTAAAATACGGCACCCCGTGGGACATTATTCGCCCAGAATACTCTCAAACGATCCAATATTACGGCCGAGTTGAAACCGTCTTTGACAGCGCTGGTAACGCGCGGCCTGTTTGGGTTGATACGCGCAGTGTGATGGGTGTGCCTTTTGACATTCCGGTGGCGGGCTATAATACCAAAACGGTAAACTTCCTGCGCTTATGGTCGTCCCACTCTACCGAAGACTTTGATTTGGAAGAGTTCAACAAGGGCGATTATGTTGAAGCGGTGCGGTCTAAAGCCATGGGTGAGACCATTTCGAAAGTACTCTACCCTAACGACCAAAACGCCAACGGCAAAGAGTTGCGACTCGTGCAGCAGTACTTTTTTGTTGCGTGTTCGTTAGCGGATATTTTACGCCGTTTCGAGAAAATGAACTCGGATTGGACAGCACTCCCAGAAAAAGCCGCTATTCAGCTGAACGATACTCACCCAGCCATTGCCATCGCGGAACTGACGCGCATCCTGCTGGACGACAAACACCTAGACTGGGACACCACCTGGGATATCGTCACACGAACCTTTGCTTATACGAACCACACCCTGTTGCCAGAAGCGCTAGAAAAGTGGAGTGCGGGGCTTTTTGAAAAAGTCTTACCGCGCCATTTACAGCTCATCTATGAAATTAACCACCGCTTTATGGGCGAAGTTGCCCAACATTGGCCGGGTCGAAACGATATCCTTCAAGCCTTGTCGATCATTGAAGAAGGCGAGCACAAAATGATCCGCATGGCGCATTTGGCGGTGATCGGCAGTCACACCGTCAACGGTGTAGCCGCGCTTCACTCTCAATTGTTGAAAACAGATCTATTCCCACAATTTAACGAATTTTATCCACAGAAATTTACTAATAAAACCAACGGCATCACCCCTCGTCGCTGGTTATTAAACTGTAATCCAGGGCTGGTCGATCTTTTTAAACAGTACGGCATCAACAGTGAATGGCCAAAACATCTTGAACACCTGCGTAAGCTGGAAAACTTCCTTGATGATACAGTCTTTTTAGACGCCTTTATGGCCGTGAAGCATCAAAACAAGGTGCAACTGGCTGCCATTATCCAAAAAGAGTGTGGTATCCAGGTCGATCCTTCGGCCTTGTTTGATGTGCAAATTAAACGCCTGCATGAATACAAGCGTCAGCACCTTACCTTGTTAAATATATTGACCTTATATCGTCGGTTATTGAATAACCCTGACATGAACATGGTGCCAAGAGTGTTTATTTTTGGCGCGAAAGCCGCGCCGGGTTACGCATTGGCGAAAAACATCATTTACGCCATCAATGCAGTGGCAGAAGTCATTAACAAGGACCCTCGCACACAGGGTAAATTGAAAGTGGCTTTCTTGCCAAATTACCGAGTGTCCTTGGCGTCACACATTATTCCCGCGGCGGATTTGTCTGAACAAATTTCAACGGCAGGCAAAGAAGCGTCTGGAACTGGCAATATGAAGCTGGCGTTAAATGGTGCCTTAACCATAGGCACAATGGACGGTGCAAACGTGGAAATTCTTGAAGAGGTCGGGCCAGACAACATCTTTATCTTTGGCCTAAACGTCGATCAGGTTCAGGATTTAGACCGCACCGGATACAACCCACACCACTATTACCATCAAGACAACGAATTAAAAGCCGCGCTCGATTGGCTTTGCTCAGGGCATTTCTCGCCACATAACCCACATGTCTTTGATGACATCCGCTACAGCCTGCTCGATGGCGGTGACCCATACAAGGTGATGGCAGACTATCGCGCTTACATGGATTGCCAACAACGGGTGTCAGACGCTTACCAAGACAGACCGCGCTGGGCACGCATGGCGGTCATCAACACAGCGCGCATGGGGAAATTCTCATCGGATCGCACCATCCAAGAATACGCCGATGAGATTTGGACACTGCCCGCGCATCCGGTGTAACTCAATCATACCGATTACTGAAGCGCTTTTGATTTAATGCCCCTATCTAGTGAGGGGCATTAGGTCACCGAAACCTCAAGTTGTCTCTGTTTAACTGGTCAATGGAAGTTTTGCCCATGAGTTTCATGTCGCGTTCGAGTTCGGCTTTCATTAAGCCTAGAGCGCGTTCGACGCCTGGTTGTCCGGCGGCGGCGAGTGGGTATAAGTACATACGGCCGATGCCGACGGCTTTGGCGCCGAGGGATAAGGCTTTGAGTACGTGGGTGCCGCGCTGTACGCCGCTGTCGAAGATGACGTCGATTTCATCGCCCACTTCATCAACGATTTCTGCCAGTTGATCGAAGGAGCTGCGGGAGCCATCCAACTGACGGCCGCCATGGTTAGAAATAATAATGCCAGTACAGCCAATTTCCACCGCTTTACGAGCGTCTTCCCGGCTCATCACGCCTTTCAAGCAAAACTGACCATCCCAGAATTTCACCATTTCTGCCACGTCATCCCAGTTCATCGATGGGTCAAGCATATTGGTAAAATAGTCGCCAATCGAGGTCGCGCCATTGCCCATGTCGACGTGTTCTTCCAGCTGCGGTAAGCGAAATTTTTCATGGGTGACGTAGTTAATGCCCCACATGGGTTTCATAATAAACTGCAGTATGCCACTCAAATTAAGACGAAACGGAATAGAGAATCCAGTGCGAAGGTCGCGTTCGCGGTTACCGCCAGTAATGGAGTCTACGGTTAGCATCATCACTTGTATGCCAGAGTCTTTAGCACGCTGCATCATGGCGCGGTTCAGTTCACGATCTTTATGAAAGTAAAACTGATACACCTGTGGTGTGGTAGTTTGTTTGGCGATTTCTTCCATGCTTACGGTGCCAAGGGAAGACACCCCAAACATGGTTCCGTATTTTTCCGCCGCGCCAGCAACGGCTCTTTCGCCATCATGGTGGAATAAACGTTGTAATGCGGTGGGTGAGCAATAGATAGGCAGCGCGAGCTTTTGCCCCATGACAGTCACAGACAAGTCCACGTCTTTCACGCCAGTGAGCACATTGGGCACCAGATCGCAGGTTTCAAAAGCCGCGGTATTGCGGCGATAAGTGGTTTCGTCATCGGCACCGCCATCAATATAATTGAAGATAGGGCCGGGTAGGCGTTTTTTGGCCAAGGTACGAAAATCTTGGAAATTGTGGCAATCTTTGAGACGCATGGATGTTGCTCCTTTTCTTTTATTCCTTAACTATAGTCTTAGTTTTATTTGTGATAAATACGACATAAACTAATAAACTCTTTCTTAAAACGTCTTAATAGAAAAGGTACACTGTTGTGAACGCCGCTGATTTAACACTGTTTGTAAGCGTTGCCGATGCTGGTTCGTTTAATAAAGCCGCAGAGCAGGTAGGGTTATCGACGCCGGCACTGAGCAAACGCATCAGTAAATTGGAGCAGGATCTCGGAGCTCAATTAATTCACCGAACCACAAGACGTCTTAGGCTGACCGAAGCGGGCGAAAGTTTGTACATTCACGCCAAAAATATTGAAGGTCAGGTCAGTGATGCCATTGCGTCTGTCTCCGCCTTTAGTCAAGGCTTGACGGGCAGTATAAAAATATCGGTACCGACGATTTCAGGCGAGCTACTCTTGGCCGAAGCCGTTGCCGATTTTTGTCAGAAATACCCTAATATTACCGTGGATATGCGCCTTGAAAACGATTTTGTGGACTTGGTGGCAGAAGGCTTAGACCTGGCAATACGCACCGGCAAGCTGG
>CAZBUC010000150.1:0-6025 GCA_964494965.1 uncultured Maribrevibacterium sp. | reverse complement strand
CAAGGGATTAACATAAGGACCTCCCACCCTATTCTGAAGCGACTGTAGGGCAGCTGAAACCTCATCTAAGGAGTCAAAGCGGTGTAAGCGCCCGCTTCTCGACCTAAGCTCACCTGGCGTCTGAGCACCTCGTAAAAACAACAAACACACAATGGCTGTTTCACCTGATGTAAATTGCAAATCCGAAAACTCTGTATTGCAAAATCGATGTTGATACTTGCTAATACGATTGTGGGAGCCGGAGACTTCCACCACTAAGCTACGATCAAGTAAACTGTCTATGGCCTGTTGAACATCACCCTCAGACAACTGCGTCACGGGCTCTCGGTTAGACTTTTGGTTGCAGGCGTTAACAAGCGCATTCAAGCTAAGTGGATACTGATCCGGTGTCGTGACCTCTTTTTCCATCAGACAACCAATAACACGCATTTCAATAAAGCTTATTTCGTGATAACTCATAAAGTGCCCTTCAATCTATTCGTTTTTAACGATGCTTTCCAAACCGTTTGAAAGGCATCACCAAGACGTCTTTAAATGAGGCAGGTTGATACGTTTTCGTATCTGGCATACCTATCTTTAAATGTTCATCTCCTTCCAAAGCCCGTACTCGTTTCGTATTAAAAAATTCATCCCAAATACTTAAAAAGAACCCAAAATTACTGTTTGCTTCTCGATCTACCCGCGAGTGATGGATACGATGTAAATCAGGCGTCACCAGTATTCGTTGTACCCAAGACTCTGTTTTGGCCGGTAACCTAGCGTTGGTATGATTAAACATCGCCGCCGCGTTTAACAAAATATCGAACGCCAGTATCGCCTCTAAGGGAATTCCGAATAACCAAACGGCCAATGCCTTGATCCCTAAAGACAAAACAATTTCAACAGGATGAAACCGTACCGCCGAGCTGACATCCAATTCAGGATCAGAGTGATGAACACGATGGATGCGCCACAATAAAGGCACGCGATGAAACAGTCTGTGCTGCCAATAAATCAGACAGTCCAATAAAAAAATACTCAGTATGAAGGTCAACCAAAAGGGCAAATCTACCACAGCAAACAAGCCAAAGCCTTGACTCATTAAAGCCACAAATGACAGTAGCAAGGGTTGAACGAGACGCACACAAACCGCCCCTAATACCAATAAAGCAATATTATGACGCCAGCGTTGGCGCCACTGTACCAAGGCGCCCCTTGGTCGGTAGTGTTGCCACGCCATTAAGGCGCTAAACACCACCAAAAACACGCCAAATCTCAGGGTAAAATCCATCACATCAAACCCTGTGTAATGAGCGCGTTTTCGATGCGTGTCATCGCATCTTCCAACACAGATCGAGGACAACCAAAATTTAATCGCACAAAGGTCTCATTACCAAAGTCTTTGCCATCAGACACTCCCACACCGGCTTCTAAAAAGAATCGATGAGGGTCTTTTAAACCCAACGCAGAAACGTCGATCCAAGCCAGATAAGTGGCTTCTAAATGGGCCATTTTCATGGGCGTCTTTGCCATTCTAGCCGCCAAAAAATCTCGATTTCCTTTGAGATAGACAAGCAAAGCTTGATGCCACGCTTGGCCCTCTTGATAAGCGGCTGTGGCCGCAACTAACCCCAACATATTCGGGGAAGGAATTAAGCCTGTTTTCTCGTCATTGAACGCCTGGCGTAATGCCGCATTTTCAATCACCGCAAAAGCGTAGCCTAAACCGGCAATATTAAACGTCTTGCTAGGCGCCATTAAGGTAATAGTACGATTGGCCGCGTCCTGATTTAGACTGGCAAAGGGAATATGTGGCACATCGTCCAAAATTAAATCACAGTGAATCTCGTCACTCACAACGACAAGATCATACTTCTCTGCCAAGGCATGGATTCGTGATAATTCCGCTTTGGTGTACACGGTGCCACCCGGATTGTGCGGATTACACAATAGAATCATTTTGCTTTTTGGGTTCGCACAAGCCGATTCAAACTGCGCCATATCAGGCACCCAACGCCCCTCTTCTAAGCACATAGTTACACTCAGCAACTGACGCTTTGCCGCAAGGGGCGCTTTATTCAAATGGTAATAAACCGGTCCAGGCACCACGATCCCGTCACCCTCATTTGAGAAGACACGGACACTCAAATGCAAGGCACACACCAAACCGGGAAGGTGCACTAGATGCCCTCCAGAAACCGACCAATGATAACGGCTTTGTAAATGTGACTGAATGGCGCTCAGCAAAACGTTAGATGGATGAGTATAGCCAAACACGCCATCCTCAACTCGTTGATTTAAAGCCGCTTTAATACAAGATGGTGAATCGAAATCCATATCAGCGACCCACATAGGAAGCACGTCCTTAGGGTACTTTGACCACTTGTCACTGCTCATTTGAGAACGATCGATCACACAATCGAACGCTTGGGATATATCGTCCATTTACTCACACTCCAGCCATGTATTTACTTTATAATTAACACAACCTTAGCAATTAACTCCAGCTATTTTGATGAACCTAATCCAAACAAAGTAGGTACGCGAAAAAATGAAATCTGGTGCAATATTGTGTCTAAATAAGCACGCTTTTTGCCCCAAACCGACAATAGCACCCCAAAAATAAATTGAAATTTTTTTAAATCACCACATTTCCTTTATAATTCAATAACTTAAATTACTTAGAGAACTAAGTTATCGATTTGTCAAGGGTTGACCTAAATCATACAATCAGCCTAGTATAGTTTTCATTAAACGGCTGTTTAATAAAAAAGGACTCACCATGCCAAAAGTTGGAATGCCTGAAATACGTAAACCCCAGCTCATCGAGGCGGCCATTAGATCCATAGATAAACACGGTTTTTCAGGCGCAACCGTTAGCATTATTGGTAAAAAAGCAGGGGTCTCACCCGCCATTATCAACCATTATTTTGGTGGTAAAGACGGGCTTTACGAAGCCACCATGCGCAGCCTAATTAAAGAATTTTTTGAAGGTCTTCATAAAGAAATCGCCAACACCAAAGGACAGTCTGCAAGGGACATCGTCATGGCGATTGTGAGGGCCAGTTTTAGTCAATCCCAAACGCATCCCCAAGTGGTCAAAACTTGGATGGGATTCTGGGCATCTGCCATGCATACACCGTCGCTGTATCGATTACAAAACATGTATGCAAAACGTTTGCAAACCGCCTTAGTGTGCGCCTTGAAACAAGAGTTTGATACCGCCCAAGCACGTAACATCGCCCTGACCGTCGCCGCACTCATCGACGGTATGTGGTTAAGAGGGTCACTGGCTGGCGGCATTAACAAACAAGAAGCCGCCGGACTGATTAAAAATTATTTAGACGCTATGTTCCGCGATGTATCGAAATGATTGAGCGCAAAAAATTAACGTAAAACGTTAACGCAAAAAAAGTGCAACGCTTACAAAGATAACCTAGCCGTAACAGGCTAGTCTTAAGATGCAAGGGTTCACTCAGTGCTTGTACTAAGCATAAAAATCACTCATTTATTTTGAGTTCAAAAAAAAGAGGATAAAGATATGTTAAGCAAGATACAAAAAACCGCCGTCGCCCTCAGTGTGGCCAGTATTTCTGGATTCACTTTGGCAGCAGAATGCTCAACTGTACGTTTCTCAGACGTGGGTTGGACCGATATCACAGCAACCACCGCCGTGGTCAGTGAAATCAGCGAAGGCTTAGGTTACGAAACAAAAACTCAACTGCTCTCTGTTCCTGTTACCTACACATCACTTGCCAATAAGGATATTGATATCTTCCTAGGCAACTGGATGCCCACCATGCAAGCCGACATCGCCCCTTACCTAGAAGCTGGCACAGTCGAAGATCTAGGTCCCAATCTAGTCGGCGCCAAATACACATTAGCCGTCAATAAATCCGCCTACGACGCCGGCGTTAAAACCTTTGCTGATATTGCAAAGCATCGCCGTGAGTTTTCCGGCCGTATTTATGGCATCGAGCCTGGCAATGACGGCAACCGCATTATTCAAGACATGATTGATTCTAATGCTTTCGATTTAGGCAACTTTCAAATTGTAGAGTCGAGTGAAGCAGGCATGTTGTCACAAGTCAGCCGCAACGCTCGTCGTGACAAGTGGATCGCTTTTCTAGGCTGGGCGCCACATCCTATGAACGCCAATTTTGACATGGAATATCTTGCTGGCGGTGACGACTTCTTCGGAGCCAACTACGGTGGCGCGAATGTGCATACCAACGTTCGTAAAGGCTACCTACAAGAGTGTCCAAACATGGGCAAATTGCTAACCAATCTTACCTTTACGCTGCCAATGGAAAACGAAATCATGGGCGCTATCTTAGACGACGGTAAAAGACCTGAAATAGCGGCACGTGAATGGCTACAAGCCAACCCCGGTGTTCTCGACGAATGGCTTGAAGGCGTGACTACTCTTTCTGGTGATAACGGCTTGTCAGCTGTGAAATCTCATCTAGCACTGTAATTTCCTCTTTTAGCACACCCACACCCTGCGCACAGTCCTCGCGTAGGGTGTCTTATTAAACAACCGGGAGAACACATATGAATTGGCTGACGGATAATAAAATCCCTCTTGGCGCTTGGATGGAAAACTTTGTCGATTGGCTAGTTTCTGCCGCTTCCGTATTCTTTGACTTCATTTCAATTACTCTAGAAACCATTATTTACACCTTGGTTGACTCCATTCTATGGGCTCACCCGCTGGCGGTTATTGGCATTATTTTAATAGGTGCTTGGCTTTTACACCGCAATCTAGGCTTATTGGTATTTATTGCCTTATCTTTTCTGCTCATCATCAATATGGGCTATTGGGTAGAAACAATCCAAACGCTTGTACTGGTCGTTACCGCCACCGCAATCAGCGTATTGATTGGCGTGCCAATCGGTATTGCCGCAGCACACCGTCCTTGGTTGTACACCATTTTGCGCCCCATTCTTGATTTGATGCAAACCATACCAACGTTTGTGTACCTGATACCGACACTCATTTTATTCGGGTTAGGCTATGTCCCTGGGTTAATTTCCACCATTATTTTTGCCATCGCTGCCCCTATTCGTCTGACGTACTTAGGCGTGAGTAAGGTCCCAAGCGAATTAGTTGAAGCCGGTTTAGCATTTGGCTGCACAAAATCAAAATTACTGTACAAAGTCGAGCTACCTGCGGCCATGCCCAACATCATGGCAGGCATCACACAATGTATCATGCTGTCACTTTCTATGGTGGTGGTTGCGGCGCTAGTCGGTGCAGATGGTTTAGGTAAACCCGTCATCAGAGCGTTGAACACTGTCAATATTTCACAAGGTTTTGAAGCGGGCGTCGCTATCGTACTGGTTGCCATTATGTTGGACCGTATTTGCAAATCACCATCCATGAGAAAAGAGGCTTAATTTATGTCTGTTGTCACCATAGAAAATGTTGATATCGTCTTCGGTAACAATCATGCAGAAACACTTCCTTTAATGGATAAAGGCTATACCCGTGACCAAATAATAGGCATGACAGGCGATGTTGTTGGCGTTCAGAACGCCAATATTGAAGTCAATGAGGGTGAAATCTGCGTACTCATGGGATTATCTGGCTCAGGTAAATCCACCTTGCTACGCGCGATTAATGGTCTAAATAAAATTGCTCGTGGCCGCTGCCTTGTTAGAGACGGCGACACCATGGTGGATATGGCAAAGTGCGATGAGGCCACATTACGCCACATGCGCACCCGTCGAGTCTCCATGGTATTTCAAAGTTTTGCTCTTATGCCATGGTTGACTGTGCTAGAAAACGTCGCGTTTGGTCTAGAAATGCAAGGTATGCCCAAAGCGCAACGCCTCAAAAAGGCCCATGAGCAATTAGAGATGGTCAGTCTTGATCAATGGGCTGACAAAAAGCCCGACGAGCTATCGGGCGGTATGCGTCAGCGTGTTGGACTAGCAAGGGCGTTCGCCATGGACACGGATGTACTGCTAATGGACGAGCCTTTTTCGGCTCTTGACCCATTAATTCGCTCTCAGCTACAAGATGAATTGATTGAGCTGCAAA
>CAZBUC010000149.1:3615-6078 GCA_964494965.1 uncultured Maribrevibacterium sp. | reverse complement strand
CCAGTTGCCTTGTCCATTGGCGTCTTTGTGTAAACGGGCGCTGAGGTTAACCAAGTTGACGCGGTCGACCTGAATTTTTCGCTCAAATAAAGGCAGTATGGCGAGACCAAATTCGGCACGGTCAAATTGGAGAATTTCAGGGTCATTGCCTAGTGCAACGCCAATGTTTTCTAGCTCAAGCCCCAGCCAAGGAAAAAACGACCAGCGGATGTCGCCATCTAAACGCAAGGTAACATTGGCCTTTTGTTGGGCGACGTCTTTGAGCTGTTCTTTAAAATCATTCGGATTCACAAACAGCATCACATACGCCACTAGCGCTATAATCAACGCCAGAATCCCAGCAACGACAATCGACAAACGTTTTACCCAAACCATGACAAACTCCTTATGAAGACAGACTGTGCCGCACATTATGCACAGGATCAGCATCATACCATTTGCGGCGCTTTTTCACTAAGTGCACGATGAGGTTATCGAGGCGATAGTGACAAGTCATTAAAAACACTCAGACAAAGCATAGAAGCAAAAGAGCCCACGTTCTATAATGGGCCATTCGTATTATATTCCGATTATATGAAGTCGTGCTTTTAGTAAACAAAGTCATGCTTTTATCGTATTTAAAAGTGGCGAACTTTCGTCACCCTCACTGTGGAGAAACCAATCAATGTCCGATCGCATTGCCAGCGTCGAGCGCAATACGCTTGAAACTCAGATTAAGGTGTCGATTAACTTAGACGGTACCGGTAAATTCAACTGCGTCACAGGGGTGCC
This sequence comes from uncultured Maribrevibacterium sp., assembly GCA_964494965.1. Taxonomy (GTDB): domain Bacteria; phylum Pseudomonadota; class Gammaproteobacteria; order Pseudomonadales; family Marinomonadaceae; genus Marinomonas. The sequence continues at coordinate 5,307 of CAZBUC010000149.1, read as the reverse complement.
TTTCCTTGACCATATGCTTGAGCAAGTGGCGCGTCATGGTTTGATTGACTTAGACATTCACGCGGTGGGCGACCTTCACATTGACGCCCACCACACGGTGGAAGATTTGGGCATTACGCTGGGTCAAGCGTTTGACATCGCGGTAGGCGATAAAAAAGGCATCAAGCGCTACGGTCACGCTTACGTGCCGTTAGATGAAGCCTTGTCTCGCGTGGTGATCGATTTCTCTGGTCGTCCAGGTTTAGAAATGCATGTGCCCTTTACGCGCGGTTCCGTTGGCGGATTTGATGTGGATTTGTTTTCTGAATTTTTCCATGGATTCATCAATCACGCCAAAGTGACGCTGCATTTAGACAATCTTCGCGGCAAGAACACGCACCACCAAGCGGAAACCATTTTTAAGGCTTTCGGTCGTGCTTTGCGCATGGCGTTGGAAGTGGATGAGCGCATGGCGGGGCAAATGCCTTCTACTAAAGGTTGTTTGTAGGACGTGGTTAACATGAACACTATGAAAAAATCGACGGTGGCGGTGATTGATTACGGCATGGGCAATCTGCATTCGGTTGCTAAGGCCCTTGAGTTTGTTGCCGATGAACACACCTCTGTCATTGTCACGAGTGATCCTGCGGTCATTGATGCGGCAGACCGCGTGTTACTCCCTGGCGTGGGCGCGATTCGTGATTGTATTGGTGAAATGCACAACGCAGGCCTGGTGCCGAGCATTCGCAAAGCCATGGCGGAAAAGCCTTTTCTGGCGATTTGTGTGGGCATTCAGTCTTTGATGTCGCACAGTGAAGAAAACGGCGGCGTGGATTGTTTGAATCATTTCCAAGGCAATGCTCTCTTCTTTGGTGAAAAACACACCGACCACGACGGCAGCAAATTAAAAGTGCCACACATGGGTTGGAATCAGGTCAAGCACACTCTTAACCACCCGCTGTGGGCAGACATTCCAGACAATGCGCGTTTCTATTTTGTGCACAGTTTTTATGTGGTGCCAGAGAATAAAAGCGAAGTTGCAGGTACCTGTGATTATGGTTTGGAGTTCTGTGTTGCGATCGCTCGAGACAATGTGTTTGCGGTGCAGTTCCACCCAGAAAAAAGCCATAAAGACGGCTTACAGCTTTATAAAAACTTCCTTCACTGGGATGGCAAGCCATAACAGCGTAGATGCAAACAATAGATAGGCTAAAAAAACAGACATTAGGAGCCATTTCATGGGCTTAGCAAAACGTATTATCCCTTGTCTTGATGTGGACAATGGCCGTGTGGTCAAAGGCGTTCAGTTCGTTGATATTCGAGACGCCGGCGACCCAGTGGAAGTGGCAAAGCGCTACAATGAGCAAGGCGCCGATGAGATTACTTTTTTAGACATTACTGCCAGTTCAGACGATAGGGAAACCACGGTGCACATGGTAGAAGCCATTGCCAGCCAGGTATTTATTCCTTTAACGGTAGGTGGCGGCATTCGTACCTGCGAAGACATTCGTCGCATGTTAAACGCTGGCGCCGATAAAGTTGGTATTAATACCGCCGCAGTGTTTAACCCTGAGTTTGTCCGTGAAGCAGCGCAACGCTTTGGTTCTCAATGCATTGTGGTGGCCATTGATGCGAAAAAAGTCAGCGCTGACGGCGAGCCCGATAAATGGGAGATCTTCACCCATGGCGGTCGTAAACCTACCGGCTTAGATG
>CAZBUC010000149.1:0-3605 GCA_964494965.1 uncultured Maribrevibacterium sp. | reverse complement strand
TGGAATGGGCGATTAAAATGGTGGAATACGGCGCAGGGGAAATCTTGCTCACCAGTATGGACCGTGACGGCACCAAAAATGGTTTTGATTTAGGTATCACACGTGCAATTAGCGAAGCGGTTCATGTGCCTGTGATCGCTTCTGGCGGCGTGGGTAACCTAGATCACTTGGTGGCTGGTGTGATCGAAGGCAAAGCCGATGCGGTACTGGCGGCGAGTATTTTCCATTTTGGTGAGTACAGCATTCAACAAGCCAAGCAACGCATGACAGACGCAGGGATAGAAATGCGTCTATAAGGTTTGCGACCTTTAGTATTGATTAGGCGACGTTTGCGGTTGCGCCGAGACGATTTGTGAATCCGACGCTTCCGCTTTGTTCGCCCTTCTGTTACCTTTTTTTACCACTTTCCTCGCGCCAGCTTTTGCTGGCGCTTTTTTGTCTAGGATGACGGTTCATGACCATTCTTATTACGCTCGGCCCCTTGCTCGTTGCTTTGTTCTTTGGTTATTGGGTCAATATCAAGGTGTTTACTCCTACCCGTGTGGCGAAAGGGCTGGAGCAATTAGTGTTTGTGATTTTAGGGCTGATTGGCTTAAGTCTCGGCGCGCTGGATGATCTGACCAGTAAGCTTTTATTGGCCGGGTATCAGGCACTGGTGTTTTTCGTCTTAATCAGTGTGATCAGCTTAACCGGCTTATACTTGAGCGGTTTACGCTTTGGCGGCACCCATGCAGACAGTTTGGGCAAAGGGCCGCTTGACAGTAAAAGCCATGCGCTGATCGATGCGGCTAAAACCATTGGTTGGGTCATTGGCGGTGTGGTGATTGGTATCTTTGCCAAGGATTGGTTGTTTGGCATTGATGAGCTGGTCACCGGCTTGTTGTATGTGTTGCTGTTTTTGATTGGCTGTCAGTTGCGTCAAAGTAACTACCATTTGCGCAAGTTGTTTTTGAATGCCCAGGGCTTGATTATCGCCTTGGTGACGATTTTTACTACTCTGCTGGCAGGTTGGATTGGCAGCCTGGTGTTAGGTTTGAGCTGGAACCACGGCTTGGCGGTGGTGTCTGGGTTTGGCTGGTACAGTTTGTCCGGCATCTTGATTACTGGATTGGGCGATCCTGTGTTAGGCACTACGGCGTTTTTGCTGGATTTGTCGCGGGAAATTTTGGCGCTGATGCTGATCCCCTTTTTGTCACGACTGAATAGTCATGTGTCTGTGGGGTATTGCGGGGCGACGGCGATGGATTTTACCTTGCCTATTTTAGGGAAGTTTCATGGGGCGCAGATCGTGCCTGTGTGTATTGCCAGCGGCTTTATTATGAGTATCTTGGTGCCCATTTTGATACCTCTTTTTATGGGCATGAGTTAGCCTATAAACCTATCTTTACGCGTTCTTGGTATGCCGTGACGGCTTCGCTGTTCACGGCTTTTTTTGGTCTCGACTTTACGTTTATAAAGGCGACTCAAGTAGTACAGCAAAAGCAATATTAGTTTTAACTAATATTTGACAAACACCCCCTGCTGTACCATTATTAATAGAAGAATAGGTTATATGTTCATAACCATAAAATTTCACTCTATCAGTGAGGCCCAATATGACAAATCAACCCGAAGTAACGGCTTTTTTTGATGCCGACAGCAGTACATTTTCTTATGTGGTGAAAGACCCCCAGTCCTTAAGCTGCGCCATTGTCGACAGCGTGTTGGACTTTGACTACGCCTCTGGCGGCACGGCGTACGACAGCGCAGATAAGATCATTGCGTTTGTGCGCGCTCATGGTTTGTCGGTGGAATGGCTGATTGAAACCCATGTGCATGCGGATCATTTGTCGGCCGCGCCTTATTTGCAAAAAGCGCTGGGCGGTCGAATCGGTATTGGCGAGCAGATTACTGTGGTGCAAGACACCTTTGGTAAGGTGTTTAATGAAGGCACCGAGTTCAAGATGGATGGCTCTCAGTTCGATCATTTATTTCACGATGGTGAAACCTATCAAGTCGGTGGGCTTGAGTGTCAGGCCATTCACACTCCAGGCCACACGCCAGCGTGTTTTACCCATGTATTAGGCGATGCCATTTTTGTGGGCGATACCCTCTTTATGCCTGATGCTGGCACAGCGCGGGCGGATTTCCCCGGTGGCGATGCGGCCACCTTGTACGATTCAGTGCAAAAAATTCTTGCCTTGCCCGATGCGCATCGGATTTTCATGTGCCATGACTATTGCCCAAACGGTCGGGCGTTGGCCTATGAAACCACGGTCGCTGAACAGCGTGAACACAACATTCATGTCAAACAAGACATCAGCAAAGCGCACTTTGTCGACATGCGTGAAACACGGGATAAAACCTTAGCTATGCCACGTCTGATTTTGCCATCGCTGCAAATTAATATGCGTGCAGGCCATATGCCAGAAGCAGAAGACAATGGCACCGTGTACCTTAAAATCCCCTTGAATGCTTTTAAGTAAACTAGGTACGACGCGCTGTTATGAAGATCGCTGACCTAATCCCTGCCCTTGTTTGGCTAAGGGTGTATAACAAGGGGCAATTTGCTCAGGACGCCACGGCGGCGTTTATTGTCACCATGCTGCTGATTCCTCAGTCCTTGGCGTATGCCATGCTGGCCGGCGTGCCGCCTGAAGTGGGTTTATACGCCAGTATCTTGCCTTTGGTGTTGTATGCTTTGTTTGGGAGCAGCACCAGTTTGTCGGTCGGGCCTGTAGCGGTGGCGTCGTTAATGACGGCGACGTCTTTAGGAGCGATTGCCGAGCAAGGCAGTGCCAGCTATTTGACCGGTGCGATCACTTTGGCGCTGTTGTCTGGCGTTATCTTGATTGCCATGGGAGCCATGAAGCTGGGCATGATTACGCAGTTTTTGTCCCATTCGGTTATCTCAGGGTTTATTTCCGCGTCGGGGATTATTATTGCATTGAGCCAACTGAAGCATCTATTTGGCATTCAGTCGGAAGGCGATAATCTGGTTACCCAGCTACAGACCCTGTTCGCCAGCCTTGGTGAGTTTAATTTGCCGACTTTTTTGGTCGGTATCAGCGTGGTGGCGTTTTTACTGCTGGCGCGGCGCTATGCAAAACCCTTGCTGATGACGCTGGGGTTGTCGAGTGCCACGGCGGCTTCGCTGGCGAAAACTGCGCCAATTTTGGGTGTTTTACTCAGTCTTGGGGCAGTATTTGGTTACGATCTTAATGCGCAAGGCGTGGCGATTACCGGGCACATTCCAGCCGGATTGCCCAGTTTGGGCTTTACCCTGCCGTCTCTGGAATTGATTAAAAGCCTTGCCTTACCTGCGCTGATGATTTCGATTATTGGCTATGTGGAGTCCATTTCGGTGGGCAAAACCCTAGGAGCGAAACGCCGTGAAAAAGTCAAACCGAACCAAGAATTGATCGCCTTGGGCGCGGCGAATTTGGCGTCTGGTGTGTCTGGTGGCTTTCCGGTAACGGGCGGTTTTTCCCGCTCTGTGGTGAATTTTGATGCCGGCGCGGTCACCCAGCTGGCCAGCATCATGACGGCTATTGGCATCATGATAGCTTCCTTATTTCTCACGCCAGCCTTGTATTATTTGCCTAAAGCCACCTTGGCGGCCACCA
>CAZBUC010000148.1:3194-6089 GCA_964494965.1 uncultured Maribrevibacterium sp. | reverse complement strand
ATCGGAGAAGGTGTAGTCGATTTTGTCTGCCATGGTAGACGATTGCTCAAGGAAAAGTTCCGGTGTGCCTTTTACTAATCCGCCAACTTGGTTCAGGGCATAGCCTTCATTGAGAAGAAGGCGGTTCACGTCTTCAATAGTAGGGAATGCCTTCAAGTGGTTGATGCTGACTGTGAAGTGGTTGGCCTGTAGTCCCATGGTGGATAACCAAGCCGCGTATTCACTGTGTTCTGACAGCGCAAGATAATCTTCTTGCGTAGGGGACTGCCACAATTGACCGGCCCAAAAAATAGCCGGTGTCTGTACGGCATCATCAGGAATCTGTGCGACAAGCTTGCCAATGATCTCTTGGCAGTGGGCAGGTAACTCTTCTACCAATAGTTCAGATAAAAAGATTTTAGGGGCATCCATCTCTGTTTGGTGTTTGTAGCAGCGTGCTTTTAGGTGCTTGCTCTCAAAGCGGAAAGCGCCGTAGGCTTTATAACCAATGGCTTCCAGTTGCGGCTCCAACTTTTCCAAGGAAATAGGTGAGTGATTAAAAGTTCGAAATGCAACATGGTCGTTTAGCACATCTTCCCCATGATGTTTGAACAATTGTTGGATACGATGCGCCTGTGGTGTCACTGTGGTGTAGTGGTCCCATAAAGATGCAAAAAAATCGGTTGGTGTCATAAGGTTTCCTGCCATAGTGTTGGATCGATTTTGTTACTTTAGTGCAATGATCAAGCGTAATGCAAAAGGTAAAAACGCACCTTGTGATGTATAAAAGTTATGTGAGCCGCGTATCTGATGAGGGTTTGTTCACCAATAATTGCTGCTTGGCGGTCAAAATGGTGTTGATTAAGTGTGCTGGGAAGCTGCGTTCTTTTTTATGGGCCAAGCCCACCACGCGTTTTAATTTGACATCATTCAGCGGTCGTAGACATAAGTCGCTACGGCCTCGGGCGGAATGTTCAGGGATTAACGAGATGCCCAGTCCCGCCGCCACTAAATCCAGCGCGTACTCTTCGGTTTTGACTTGAGCACGAACATCGGTCGTCAATTCTTGTTTTTGCATTAAATAATTCCATGATTCCAAAATGTCGCATGGCGTTCTAGAAATGAAGGGTTGTTTATCGATTTGTTTAATGGACAGGGAGGCAAAATCGGCCAACCAATGATCCAACGGCATAGCGATAACATAGTCATCTTCCCAAAGCGGATAAAATACATCCTCGTCTGTGGCGTAGCGTTGGCAGGTGAAGCGCAAGTCGGCACTTTCTGATTCGTCGACCAGCTTTAAGGTCAGTCCGCTTACTTCATCGAGCATGGTTTTGATCACTTGGCTGATCAAGGCCCCCGATAAAAAAGGGGTCAATGAAATGGACAGGGCCAGTGGTGTGAGGGTGTCGGTAAACAGGCTGCGCATGGCGCTGAGATCACTGACCATTTTGCAAGCATGGGGATACAGCTGAGAACCGCTGTCGGTTGGAGAAACGCCTTTTGAGTGGCGCAAAAATAGCTTGGTGCCTAGGTCGTCTTCGAGTTGTGCAACGGTGGTTGAGATGGATGGCTGTGCCACAAAGCAGCGTTTGGCGGCGGCGCTTAGGCTGCGCTCTTCGTAAACGGCAATAAAATAACGCAGTGATCGAATATCCATAGTGTGCTCTTTTTCTTTTAGGGCGGCAGTATTGCTGTGTTAATGGGTGAGTCTTTCTAATATACCTATAGGTGAAAGGTTGAGCTATAGGTAAAAACTAGACCACTGGCAGGAAAACGGTATTTCTCATTTTGTACCGAGCTGGTTAAGGTGAAGTCAGTTGAATATGACTGATCAATCAATCTTAAGAGGTTCCTATGTCACTTACTTGCTTAGAAACATTGGGCATCAATAGCCTGAAACAAGGCGATACGTTTTACAGTGTACTAACCGGCAATACCCTTGCGTTGGGAGAAGGAAGCGCTTTTTCTGCCCACAGCCCAATCGACGGAGCGGTATTATCGACTTTCAACAATGCGACGCCAGCACAGCTTGAACAGGTAAATACTGAGCTAAAAGCGGCTTTTAAAGCGTTGCGCATTATTCCGGCGCCACGTCGCGGTGAATTGGTTCGTCGCATTGGTGATGAGGCGCGTAAGTACAAAAACGAATTGGCGCAAGTGATCTCCCTTGAAGCAGGTAAAATCTTGCCGGAAGCGCTTGGTGAAGTGCAAGAGTGGATCGACGTATGTGACTTCGCTGTCGGCCAATCACGCATGTTGCATGGTTTGTCTATTGTGTCGGAGCGTCCGGGTCATCGCATGATGGAACAGTGGCAGCCACTAGGCCCCGTTGCTGTGATTACTGCATTTAACTTTCCTATGGCCGTGTGGGCTTGGAATACCATGCTGGGGCTGGTTTGTGGCGATCCTGTATTGCTTAAACCGTCTGAAAAAGCGCCTTTGTGTGCTTTGGCTATGTACCAAATCGCGCAAAACGTCATTGCTGATATGCCAGATATTCCAAAAGCCGCCGTGTCCGTGATGATTGGAGATCGTGAGTTGGGTGAGGCGATTGCGGCAAGCGAGACCTTCCCACTTGTTTCGGCGACAGGGTCGACAGCCATGGGGCGTGAGGTGGCGAAAACCGTAGCGGGTCGCTTGGGTCGTTCTTTGTTAGAGCTTGGCGGTAATAATGCCATGATAGTGTCTGACACGGCCGATCTTGATCTTGCTCTGCGAGCGATCGTGTTCTCGGCGGCGGGCACCGCAGGTCAGCGTTGCACAACATTACGTCGTCTGATTACCCATGAATCTATCGTGGATGGCTTGGTTGAACGTTTGGCGAAATCGTATGGTTCCCTTCGTGTGGGCAGTCCAATCGTCGAAGGCAACCTTGTCGGCCCACTCATCGATGAAGGCAGCTTTAACCGTATG
>CAZBUC010000148.1:0-3184 GCA_964494965.1 uncultured Maribrevibacterium sp. | reverse complement strand
CGGCCCTAAACACGGCCAAGCAGCAAGGCGGCGAGATTATTTGTGGTGGTGAACGTGTGACGGAAGGCGTGCCTGCTGGAGGTTTTTATGTGCGTCCAGCGATTGTGCGTATTGCTCACGATGCGCCCATTGTTCATGAGGAAACCTTTGCACCCATTCTGTATGTGTTGACTTATTCAAGCTTTGAAGAAGCCATAGAAATTCAAAATGAAGTGCCACAAGGTTTGTCTTCTGCGGTTTTCACTGAAAGCCTGCGCGAAGCGGAACTCTTTATGTCTCCTGCGGGGTCTGATTGTGGTATTGCCAACGTAAACATAGGTACATCGGGTGCCGAGATTGGCGGTGCATTTGGAGGTGAAAAAGAAACCGGTGGCGGTCGTGAGTCGGGTTCGGATGCATGGAGAAACTACATGCGTCGCACCACTAATACAGTGAACTACGGTGGTGACTTGCCATTAGCGCAAGGCATTGTTTTCGAATAAATGTTTCTTTAAACCTATTCAATAGGCGAGATTTCTCTCGCCTATTTACGTTTTCATCCGCTTCCTTGTGAGGTCGTCTTATGTCTGAAAAAATCTGTCAATCGTTATGGCGTGCCAGTGCGCCTGCTGGCCCCGTGTTAATGCCTTTAGAAGGGCGTTTAGAAGTTGATGTGGTCATTGTTGGTGCTGGTTTTACAGGTCTTTCGGCGGCGTTGCATTTGGCCAAGCTCGGGGTGTCTGTCGCTGTGGTGGAAGCCCAAGAAGTGGGTTTTGGCGGATCTGGTCGGAATGTGGGGTTAGCGAATGCTGGGGTTTGGTTAGAGCCAGATCAGCTTGACAAAGCCATTGGCCCTGACGCGGGTAAAGTGATGTACGAGGCATTAGCGGCGGCGCCTGAGTTTGTTTATAGCCTAATAAAAGAATACGACATTCAGTGTGAGCCTGTGCGCAATGGCACCTTGCATGCGGGGGTTGGCAAAACAGGCTTAGCGCAATTGCAGCGTCGCTATGAGCAAATGACAAGACGCGGCGCGCCTGTTCAACTATTGGATGCCGCGGAAGCTCAAGCCCGTATTGGCTCTAATAAGTTCAATTCCGCTTTATTTGATCCAAGGGCAGGCACGATTCAACCCTTAGCGTACGCTAGAGGACTCGCCCATGCGGCCATCAAAGAAGGTGCTAAGCTGTTTGACTACTCACCTGTGAGTAAAATTGAACCGTCTGAGACCCGTTGGGTGCTGCATACGGAGCGAGGTCAGGTGCAGGCCGAAAAGGTGATTTTAGCCACTAACGCTTACAGTGAGTTTGGTGTGAAAGAACAGGCTCGCAAGTTTGTGCCCATCTTTTATTCTCAGCTGGCTACCAAGCCTTTATCGGAGACGCAATTGGCGAGCATTCTACCGAATAAAGAAGGTGTTTGGGACACCTGTACCGTGATGAGTTCTTTTCGCTTGGATAAACAAGGCCGTTTAGTGTTTGGTGGTATGGGGGGCGAAGGTGGGGTGTTGTCTAAGTGGGCATCACAACGGGTTACTGAGATGTTTCCTATTTTAAGCAAGGTGGAATGGGATTATTGCTGGACGGGGAAAATTGCCTACAGCGAGGATCATTTGCCTCACTGCCAGCAGTTGCAAAGGGGGGTGTTCAGTGTAGCCGGTTACAGTGGGCGCGGTATTGGGCCCGGGACTGTGGTCGGAGCGGAATTGGCGCAGTGGCTTGCGGGTCAAAGAGAAAGCTTGTCGATTCCTACCACCGTACTTAGGGATATTTCTTTTCGCGAGCTTAAGCGTCTGTTTTATGAAGTGGGTGCACAGACTTATCACCTGGGTCAGCAGTCTCACGCTTTGGATTAGTTTGATAGCAAAGTATCTTTACTGCGATAAATTGCTCGCTCAGAACGCATCTTCATGGTGCGTTTTTTGTTTTACTGGTTGGGAATACATCGGATATAGGATACAGTTATTGTCTTCTTGTGTTTGCGTTCGTTTTTTGTCTTTTTATTTATATCTTTTTATCTAAGTGAATGAGTAACGCCTATATGCGCCGTTATATCCCATCGTCTACTGCACTAAAATGTTTTGAAGCGTCCGTTCGGCATTTAAGTTTTACCAAAGCCGCGGAAGAGTTGCATCTCACGCAAAGTGCGGTTAGTCGTCAGATTCGTAATCTTGAAGAGTTTTTATCGCGGGATTTATTTATTCGTCTGAATAAACGCTTGGTGCTAACGGGAACGGGAGCGGCTTACTACAAAGAAGTAGTGCCGTTATTGGATGGTATGGAAAACGCCTGTTTGCGCATGTTGCACCGCGAAGATGAAAAAACCACGCTGACTATATCGGCATTGCCGACCTTGGCGTCTTATTGGCTAATGCCCCTGCTAGCCGAATTTCAACTGGCTCACCCTCAGTTTCAGATCAAGGTACGTTCGCTGGACGATGCCGCTAAGATAGACCCAGACAGCATTGATGTGATCTTGCATTATGGCGGTGATCATTGGCCGCGAGCGATTTCCCATCAGCTGATGCGTGAAAATGTCGTTGCAGTCTGCTCTCCTGAGCTGTTAAAACGTGTGGCGGATAAGCCCATAGATGAGTGGCAAGTGGAGGAGGTCACCGCGTTTCCATTCTTGCACTTGTCGTCGCGAATCAATGCATGGCCAGATTGGATGGCTGCACAAGGGCTTGAAAGTGGCTCTTTTGCGGGCGCTTCGTTTGCGCATTTTCATATGCTACTAGAAGCGGCTAAAAACAGCATGGGCGTTGCCATTATGCCCAGTATTCTTGCAGCTCGTAGTCTTCGAAGTGATGAGCTCGTTGCGCCTTTTGGCACACCCGTTGCCACGCCCCATGAATATCTTTTGTCTTATCCCATGGACAAAGCTGATCTTGAACAGGTGGTCATTTTTCGGGATTGGTTATTAGCAAACCGTGATCAAACCACTTTTAATCATTCGTAACCGCATCTATGGTGATCAGTCATATTCTTGATAATCAGTAAAATTAATAGCCTGAATAGGGACGCTGGTCTGTAACAAAATTACAAGCCTGTGATAGTATCGAGTGATACTCATGAACAATTTACGGGATAGATTACCATGAACAAAAAAACCACTGCTCTCTTTATTCTCGATGGATGGGGCTACAGCGAAACCTCTACCTCTAATGCCATTGCCGCCGCTAACACGCCTAATTGGGACGCGCTTT